>DASUBV010000379.1:0-15266 GCA_035763085.1 Streptosporangiaceae bacterium
AGCCGAACTCGGCGACGGTGGGCTGACCACCTGGACAGCACAATTGACCCACAACGCCAAAGAACGCTGCCTCGTCTCCTGCATAGCTACCGAACGCCTCACCGCCATGGCCGAGCCCCCAGCCGAGCCCACGTCCTAACCCCTGGGCACGCCGCTGCGCTGCACCCGCCTGGCCGACCTCGTCAGCGCGATAGATCCCAGGCTGGTCGCCGCCGCGTTCGGCAAGAACCCCGAAGGCGTCATGCTCTGCCTCGCCGACCCACTCGGCCAAACGCGGCTGCCGGAACTCGCCCGGGTCCTGCGGCCCGGCGCCGCAGCCGTGATCCGCACCACCTTCCGCGGCAGCCTCGACGCCCCCTCTACCGGTACTGGCCCCGGCTGCTCGAAATCGACCGGGAACGCTTCCCCGGCAAGAACGAGGTGATCGCCGACTTCACCGCCGCCGGCTTCACCGTGACCCAACTCACGTCGGTCACCCAGCCGGTCACGGCCAGCCTGCGCGAATACCACGCTCGCCTGGCCACCCGCCCGCAGTCCAAGTTCACCTACCTCACCGACGCCGAGTTCCGCGAAGGGCTGCAGCAGCTGGAGCACGACGCCCTCGCCGAGCCACCCTCTCGCCCGGCTCCGGTGAACGAACGCTACGACGTGCTCGTGCTGACCACTGCCCGGCACTGACCTGCAACTTTCCGCGCGTATCCTGCGCCGATGGCCCGGTACAAGGTCACCTTCGACATGCCCGTCCGGCTCGCGGCAGGTGACCGGGCCATGGCGATAGCGGGCCGCCTCGACGAGGCCCTGCAGAACCTGTCCGCCCGAGGTATCGCGGACCCGGAGCTGGCCACCCACCGCATCCGCCGGACCCGCCTCCGCAGCGTCACGGTGACGATGACCGTCCGCGCGCCTGACGCGGCTCAGGCACTGGCCCTGGCATTCGATGCCCTGCGCTCGGCGCTCGGCCCTGACCGCCGCGCCTGGGACGTCCCCGGCACGGGTGTCACCGTGGCCCCAGTGACTCCCCCGGCTCCCCCGCGGCCGACGGTGGCCGACCTCCGGGCAACTCGCGCACGGGCCGCACGGCCCGGCTTAGCCCGGGCCCTGAACCCGCTCGTCTGCGGGTTAGATTCCGTCAATGACGGCCTGGTAATCCCGGTTGGCAGGCAAGCCCTGGACCAGTTCGAGCAGCGCATCGTGCAGGTGGCCGTTGCTGCCTAGCACCGTCCCGTTCCCGGTGCGGATGTCGTTGCCGTCCAGGTCGGTAAGCCGCCCGCCTGCCTCGGCCAGCAGCAGCTCCCTCGCTGTGACATCCCAGCACTGCATGGGCAGGCCAGCGCAGATCACCGCGTCGATGAAGCCGGATGCCACGCCCGCGAAGCCCTTCATGTTCGGGACCAGCATGACCTCGCGGTGGAGTGTCATCAGCAGTTCCTCGGACCACCCGGCCGGATTGCTCGCCTCAACCCACGCACCGCGGCGCCGCTGCTTGTCATTAACGGTCAGGCGCTGGGCCCGCCGTCCCTCGATCTTGTGCCAGGCACCCAGCCCGCGGCCCGCATAGTAGAGCTCGCGGCTCATCGGACAGCCGATCACGCCGGCCGCGCAACCGCGCTCATCCTCAACTGCGAGCAGCACCTCGAAAGTGGGAATGCGCTGCGCGAAGCAGGTGGTGCCATCGATCGGGTCAATGATCCATCGCCTGCCCGACCGGCCGTCGGTCTCGCCGGCCTCCTCGCCGAGCACGCCATCGTCAGGAAACCGGGACTCGATGAGCGAGCGGATCAGATTCTCCACCTGGAAGTCAGCCGGCGTGACCGGGCTGCCATCAGGCTTGAGCCTGACCGGCACGCCCGCCAGGAACAGCCGTGCGGCGAGGCTGGCTGCTTCCGTGACGATCTCGATCGCTGCCTGGAGCAGCTCTTGATCCGCCATTTCCGTACTCTATAGGGCATATAGGACGACAGGTCGCGATCGTCGTCGCGGGATGCCAGACAGACAGTGGCCCACCCCCAGCCAGGTATGCAGTTGCAAGCGCCGACCGGGCCGGACGGAACGCACGCCGGGAATCCCGCGCCGGTACGCTCGATCGCCTGGTCCGCCTCGGGCCGCAGCCCGGCAGACGCGTCAACACGTCCGTCATCTCAGCCCAGAGCTCGAGTGATCGCGGTGGCGGAACGTCGCTGTCACATCCGGCCAGGAGGTCATGCTGATCCGCGCGGTTGTCACCGACATCGATGGCACGATCGCGCGCGCGGACGGGTCAGTCAGTGCCGCGACGGTGCGGGCCGGCCGCGAGCGCGCGGCCAGGGGCATCCCGCTGATCGCGGCGACAGCACGCACCCCGGCCGGACTTGCCGCGCTGGAGCCGGTCATGCCGGCGTTCACGGCTGCTGTGTGCTGCAACGGCAGCCTCGGACTCGACATGCAGGCCGGCCAGACGCTGTGGCAGGAAAGCCTGGGTGCCGCTGCGAGCACGAGGATCATCTCCGTCCTGACAGCGCAGCTGCCCGACGCGGGTATCGCCGCGTTTGACGGCCGCGAGTGGATCCTGACCGCGAACTTCCTGGCGATCAGGGGCAACCCGCCGCGGGGGCCGTTCCGCGTGGCGGGCACCGGGGCACTTGCCGGGGCGGCCATCGCGGCGCTCGCCGTCTGCCATCCCCGCGTGGACGCCGCGCACATCGCCCGGCAGCTGCTGAGTGCCGGGATAACGCCAGCCGACGCGATCCTCACTCATGCCGCAGATCACCTGCTCGACATCGCGCCACCTGGAACTGGCAAGGCATCCGGTGTCGCGCGCGTGCTGGACAGGCTCGGCATACGGCCGGCGCATGCCGTGGCGTTCGGCGACGCGCCCAATGACATCCCGCTGCTCCGGCTGGCCGGGCACTCGGTAGCCATGGCTGATGCCCACCCCGATGCGCTGGCGGCGGCCGGGACCGTGACCGAGAGCGTGGCCCGTGACGGATTCAGCCACGAGCTCCGCCGCCTCGGGCTGATCGCCGCCTCGCCACAGGCGGCGACGCCACCACAGCGCCCGCTTGAATGAGCGTGCCCCTGCGTCGCAGAGGAGGCCTCAGGTGCACTGAGTCCCCGCCTCGACCCCGCACGCGAGGAAGTCACCCGCCTGCGAGCCGAGAACCCCACCGTCCGCGATCAGGCCGCCCGCCACCCCGGCCAGCAGCGCGCACGGCCGCCGGGCTGGCGCGCGTTCTCAGCGGTGAGCTGACCGGCCTGGTGGCAGGTCTAGCTGTCCGGACATGCCGCCGAGGATGAAGTCGGCGCTGGCCAGGAAGTCATGCGGGAATCCGAGGGATATGCAGCTTGCCTGGTCGAGCCGGGCCAGCGCGTCAGGCGGCAGCTTGACGTCGAGGCAGGTGAGGTTGTCGGCGAGCTGCTGGGCGGTCCGCGCGCCGAGGATCGGGATGACGCCGCCCTGGGCGCGTAGCCAGGCGAGGGCGACGACGGAGGAGCTGAGTCCCAGCTCGCCGGCGATGTCGGCGACGACCTGAGCGATAGCCAGGCGGCCAGGGTCCACCTCGGCGAGCCGGCGTTCGCCGGCTGGGGTGCCAGGGCTGGCGTACTTGCCGGATAGGACGCCCGCGCCGAGCGGACCCCAGGCCAGTACGCCGAGGCCCAGGCCGTGAGCCATCGGGATGAGTTCCCGCTCGACCTCGCGCTGGACGAGTGAGTACTCGACCTGCAGGCCTGCGAAAGCAGACCAGCCGCGGTCGGCGGCCAGGGTCTGCATCTGGGCTGCCACCCAGGCGGGGGTGTCGGAGATGCCCAGGTAAAGGACCTTGCCCAGCCGGACCTGGTCATCGAGGGCGCGCATCACCTCCTCGGGCGGGGTCAGGTAGTCCCAGGCGTGCAGCCACAGGATGTCGACGTGGTCGGTGCGCAGCCGCTGCAGCGACGCCTCGAGTGCCTGCACCAGGCTCTTGCGGTGATTGCCGCCGGCGTTGAGGTCGCCGTCGCGGACGTTGAGCGAGTACTTGGTGCCGACGACGAAGTGATCCCGGTCGGCCGCCAGCAGGTCGCCGAGTATCGACTCGGCGGTGCCGTTGGTGTACTTGTTGGCCGTGTCGATCAGGGTGCCGCCGGCCTCGGCGAACAGCTCGAACTGCTTGCGGCTTTCAGTCTCTGATGCGCCCCAGCCCCAGTCGGTCCCGAAGGTCATGGTGCCCAGGGCCGCTTCGCTGACCCGCAGGCCGGAGTTGCCGAGCAGTGTGTATCGCATGGTGTGCTGATCTCCTTGCTGGTTTCTGGGTACGGCGCCGGTCCTCGCCCCGGCCGCGTCGGCTGGCTTCAACGGGGCAGAGCTCCCGGACGGTCAGCTCGCACTGGTCACCGTGCGGTCTGCGGCTAGCTCGGCGGCAACAGCATCGGCGCCCAGTCCGATCATCCAGGTCAGCGGCGCGTCCGGGAGGAATGCTTGCAGGGCCGCGCTGAGCTCGGACTTCGCCGCCTCGGACAGCTGCGGCCCACCCTCAGATAGCCGCCGGACCAGCTCGCGGTAGTAGAGCAGGTAACGCCGCTGGTCGGCGAGCAGGCCCAGCCCGGCCGGGTCACCGTGGCCGGGATACAAAGTGCTGGTGCCGGCAAGTTCCCCGCCGAGGGCATCGAGCGCGGTGAGCCAGGCGCTGGAATGCCCGTCGGCGGTGTAGGGATGCGTGCCATGGAAGGCCAGGTCGCCGGTGAAGGCGACACCAGGGCCCTCGTGCGCGGTCAGGACGAGGTAGCTGTCAGCGTGGCTTTCCGCCGGGCCGACCTCGCGGACGGTGAAGCTCAGCTCGTCGAGGTGAACCTGGGCGCCGTCAGCCAGCAGCGAGTTCGGGTAATAGGTCTCGGCCGGCCACTCCGCACCGTAGACCGGTGACCACTGCGCCCGCTTGGCGTCGGCGGCCTCCTCGATGGCCCGGCCGACGCCGGCCGTCGCGTACACCGGCACTTCCTTGTCTTTCACCAGGCCCAGGACGCCGTTGAAATGATCCGGGTGAGCGTGCGTCACCAAGATCGCCAGCAACGGCTTTTTCAGCGCGCGGAGCCGGGCCCGCAGTGCCTCAATGTCGGAGACCAGCAGGTTGGTATCGACCACCACGACACCTGACTCGCCCTCAACGAGATAAGAGTTGACATACAGCCCGGACTCGGCTGCCCGGTACGTGTGCACGATCGGTCCGGCCATTTCTGCTCCCCTGGCTATGCTGCTGCGGGCCGCGCCACCGGGGCGGCGGCCGCGTTCCCTCACTGATCATCAGTCGCGGGCTGGCCGTAGGTCCAAGACAAGCTGTGATAACTCTTGGCTATGGATGCCCATCTCCGGGACCTGCGGTACTTCGTGGCCGTGGCCGAGGAGCTGAACTTCACCCGCGCCGCCGAGCGCCTGCACCTGTCGCAGCCGGCGCTCAGCAAGCAGATCCGCGGCCTGGAAGCGACTTTGCGCGCCCAGCTGTTCCGGCGCGACCGGCGTCAGGTCGAGCTCACCGCCGCCGGTGCCGCGCTGCTCGCGGCGGCCCGCGGCCTGCTCCAGGACTGGGATGACGCCGTCGCCGTGGTCGGCGACGCCGCCGCGCAGGACGCGCAGGTGCTCCGGGTCGGCACGCTCACCTCGATCGGGCGGGCGCTGTACCCCGCGATCATCGACCAGTTCGCTAAGCGGCAGCCGGGCTGGCGGGTCGAGCTGCATACCTGCGGATGGGGTGACCCGACGGCGGGCCTGCAGGAGCGCGCGGCCGACGCCGCGTTCGTGTGGCTGCCCATTGACGCTGCCGGGATCGAGACCGCGGTACTCGCCACTGAACGACGGTTCGCCGCGATCAGCGCCCGCCACCCGCTGGCAGACCGCCAGATGATCGAATTCTCCGAGATCGCCAGCGAGCCGGTCGCCGCACTGCCCGCCTCGGCGGGCGCACAGCGCGATTTCTGGCTGGCCACCGACGCGCGGGCCGGTCGGCCGCCGCGGGTAGCCGCCGAGGTGAGCGCCGCCGACGAGAAGCTCGAGATCGTCTCATCCGGTACGGCGATCACGCTGCTGGCCGAGGGCAACGCCAGCATCTACTCGCGCGAGGGGATCGTCTGCATCCCCGTCAGCGGCCTCGAGCCAGCCCGGCTCGCGATCGCCTGGAGGCGCGGCGACCGCAGGCCGGCAGTCCGGGACTTCGTCCAGGCCTGCCGCGAGGCGGCTGCCACCCAGCAGCGGAACGCCAGGGCCGGCCGCCCGGCTTGCTAGGCACGAAGGCTGCCTGGGCCGCCGAGCGCCGGGGGCGATCGTGGCCAGGTCCGCCACCCGCCCGGTGTCCTGCGGCCACCAGGCCAGACTCCGGGCTGGCGGCGGCGCACTCGATCGCCTGATCGGCGTCCGGGCCGGGCCGGCGGGAGGCGGATGGAGTGCCCGTAACTGCCCGGCCCTGGTTAGATGGCCCGGACGCGGCAGAGGAGGTTTCAGGTGCCCGGCTATCCCGTTCTGATGCACACCGCGCTGGATGCCACGGACACCCGCGCTCTCGCGGAGTTCTACCGGGAGTTCCTCGGCCTGCGGTACCGCCCCGGCGATGAGATCCCGGCCGGCGGCAGCGACGACGACGCGGACTGGCTGGTCCTGCTCGATCAGGCGGGACACCGGGTGCTCGCGTTCCAGCGGGTCCCGGTCCTGGCCCGGCCGACCTGGCCGGCGCACGAGGTACCGAAGCAGATGCATCACGACTACCGGGTGCCCAGCATCGGGGAACTGCAGCGGCAGCGGCAGCGCGCCGAGGAACTCGGGGCCACCCTGCTGTATGACCGCTCCGGCGATGAGGAAGAGCCGCTGTACGTGCTCGCCGACCCCGCCGGGCATCCGTTCTGCATCCTCGTCGGCGCTGCGGGCTAGCGTCGGCCGCCCTGGAGCTCACCGCGCGCCCGAGGCTCCGCCACGGCGCGCCGTACCGGCTCGGTGATCTCCCGGAAGGCGCCGTCCGGGGTCATCACGATCAGCCCGGTGGGGCGGCCGTGCTCGGCTTCGTCCCGTTCCCGCCGGGTCAGGCCGAGGCAGATCCGCTCCGTGAGGGTGAAGGCGAGCAGCGGGCCGATGAGCACGGCTACCCGGAAGAACCAGGTGACGGCGAACAGGTCCAGGTGGAAGTGGTAGGCGATCTGATCATTGGCGGCTGCGGCCCACAGGAGGCCGTAGAAGGTGATTCCGGCCGCGCCCACCCCCGTGCGGGCTGCCGCGTCGCGCGGGCGGTCCAGCAGGTAGTGCGCGGCCCGGTCGCCGGTGAGCCTGCGTTCGAGCAGGGGGTAGCCGGCCAGCAGGGTGAAGAAGACGCCGGGAACGATGAGCGCGGGCACGAGTACCGAGAGGGTGAGCGGATGACCGGCTATCTGGACTTCCCAGGCCGGCATGATCCGGAGCGCGCCGTCCAGGATGCCCATGTACCAGTCGGGCACGGCTCCGGCCGTGATCGCCCCCGGCTGGTAGGGCCCGTACAGCCAGATCGGGCTGATCTGGAACAGCGCCCCCAGCAGGGTGAGCAGCCCGCAGGTGGCGAAGAACATCGCCGCGGAGGCGACCAGCGGGGCGCTGAAGAATGACCCGGGACGGCCGGAGCTCGCCGCGCCGGGGAAGCGGCCGTAACCGTGCCGCCGGGCCAGCCGGCGCTGGAGGGCGAACAGCCCGGCCATGGCGACCGGGAGGATCAGCACGTGCACCCAGTAGAGCAGCGGAATGATCCGGTGGCCGGGGACCTCGCCGCCGAACAGCCAGAGCATCAGCCGGGTGCCCGCCACCGGGATGGACTGGACCACCCCCTGCAGCAACGCCAGGCCGCCACCGGAGAGCATGTCGTCGGGCAGGATCGAGCCGGTCCAGCCCGCCGCCATGCCAAGCGGGAGCAGGGCCACCCAGATGAGCCAGTTCAGCCCGCCTGGCCGGCGGAACGCACCGGTGAAGAACAGCCGCAGGATCTGCAGGCAGACCGCCGCGACGAAGATCAGCGCCGCCCACTGGTGCACCTGCCGCAGCAGCATCCCGCCGCGCACGTCGAAGCTGAGATGCAGAGCCGACTCATACGCGCGGGAGACAGGCACACCGCGCAGCGGGGCGTACGAGCCGTGATAGATGACCCGCTCCATGGACGGGTCCAGGAACACGGCCAGGACGACGCCCGTGGCGGCCAGCACCACGAAGGCGTACAGCGCGAGTTCCCCGAACAGGAACGACCACCGATCTCCGGATACCTGCCGCGACCCCTGGCTGGTCACCTGGCGCGGCAGCCGTGACGTGAGCGCCATCACGGCCGCTCTCCCCCGGCTCCGGACCGGCCTGCCCCGCAGTCTTCGCTTCTCATCTGCCCCGTTCTCCCTCGTTGCGTCCCCTCACATAGGTGACGCGTCAGGGCGCGCCGATGTGACGTAGCCCGGCCCGGGAACGGTGTGAAGACGCTCACACGCTCGCCGGCCAGCGTGCCGGACGAGCAGGCCGTCGGGCTCCGGCGGCAGCCGGCTGGCCGGCCCCCCAGACCGCGGGCGCAGCGGTGTCTGCTCGCCGCATAGGGTGACGCCCTGGCCAACAGGAACGGAGCGGGCGTGACCTCACCACTAGCTGAGCCGGGCACCACCGGGAGCACGCAACGGGACTTGCGGGCGCTGCCGAAGGCGGAACTGCATGTGCACCTGCTCGGCGCGATGCGGCCGGCCACGCTGGTAGAGCTGACCGCCAGTGCCGGGCTCCCCGCCGCCGACCCGCGCGGATTCAGCACGTTCGCCGAGTTCCAGCAGACCTTCCAGGCGGTATTTGAGGTCCTGACGCGGCCCGGGCACCTGGCCCGGCTTGTCCGCGAGGTGGTCGCCGACGCCGCGGCCGACGGCGTGGTGTGGGTTCAGCCGCACTTCGACCCGCACATCTATCCGCAGCTCGGCCCGCCCGAGCAGGTCATGGAGCTGGTCCTGGACGCGGGGCGCGACGAGGGTGCCCGGCGCGGCGTCGGCTTCGGGCTGACCATGGCCGCCATGCGCCACCTGGGCCCGCAGGCGGCTGCGGACCTGGCGCGGTTCGCCGGCCGGTACGCGGGCCACGGGGTGCATGCCTTCGGGCTGACCGGCGATGAGGCCGCGTTTCCCGGCGACCCGTTCGCCGGGGCGTTCGCGGTGGCCCGCGACGCCGGCCTGACCGCTGCTCCGCATGCCGGTGAGCTGTCCGGGCCGGAGAGCGTGCGAACCGCCGTGCTGGCGCTGGGCGCGCAGCGGATCGCCCATGGCGTGCGGGCCGCCGAGGATCCTGCCGTGCTGGCGATGCTGGCCGAGCGCGACGTCACGCTCGATGTGTGCCTGTCGTCGAATCTCCTCCTGGGCGTGGTCCCCGCGATGTCGCAGCACCCGCTCCCGCGGCTGCTCGCGGCCGGGGTGCGCTGCTCGCTCGGCGCTGACGATCCGCTGCCGTTCGGCGTGGGGCTCCTCGACGAGTACCGGATCGCGCGCTCGGAGCTCGGGCTGCCTGACCACCAGCTGGCCGCCCTCGCGCGCACGTCAGTCGAGACGAGCGGCGCCCCGGCATCGCTGATTCGCGCTGCCACGGCCCGGATCGACAGCTGGCTCGCCGGGCCTGCCGGGCCCTAGCGGCATGCTGACAGGGCCGGGGGCGCTGCGACGGGCCAGGCCCGCCACACTCGGCACCACTGCATGGCACGGGCGGCGTCACGTCGAGGGAGGCAATCATGACCGTGGTGGGTCGCGTCGCCGGGCTGTGGCGGTACCCGGTGAAGTCCATGCAGGCCGAGGAACTGGACGCCGCCGAGGTGTGGTGGCACGGGCTGGCCGGCGATCGCCGCTGGGCGTTCATCCGCGACGGCCAGGTGCGCAGCGGTTTCCCGTGGCTGACGATC
Organism: Streptosporangiaceae bacterium; assembly: GCA_035763085.1. Taxonomy (GTDB): domain Bacteria; phylum Actinomycetota; class Actinomycetes; order Streptosporangiales; family Streptosporangiaceae; genus DASUBV01. The sequence continues at coordinate 9,858 of DASUBV010000379.1, forward strand.
CGGGAACTGCCCGAGCTCGCCCGGTACCGGCCCCGGTTTGCCGACCCGGGCCGGCCCAACGCCTCCGCCGTGCTGGTCAGCACGCCGTCCGGCGCGGAACTCAACGTGGCCGACCCGGTGCTCGCCGCCGAGCTCGGGCCGGGCGTCCGGGTCATCAAGCAGGACCGCGGTGTCTTCGACTCGCTGCCCCTGTCCCTGCTGACCACACAGTCCCTGGCCGGGGTCGGCCAGCTGCTCGGCGCCGAGCCGGCAGTCGGGCGGTTCCGGCCCAACCTCCTGGTGGACGCGCCCGGCCCCGCCTTTCCCGAGGACGCCTGGGTCGGCCGGACACTGCGCCTCGGCGAGCTGCGGATGCGGGTAGACCGGCGTGACCCGCGGTGCGTGATGGTCACCGTCGACCCGGTGACGCTGCAGCGGGACCGGGAGGTCCTGCGCGCCATCGCACGGCAGCGCGACAACCTGCTCGGGGTCTACGGCTCGGTCGTGCAGCCGGGCCGGGTGGCGGTGGGCGACACGGTCGAGCTCGAGCACTGACCCGCTGCCGGGCGCTGACCTGCTAGGGAGCGAGGTCCTGGAGCAGGACGTCCAGGGTGAGCTCTTCCTCCACCCGGAGGTTGCGGCAGCGCATCGCGGCGGCGAGCGGCGGGTCCCAGGGCGTCGCGGCCGGCTCGCCGAGGAGCCGCCCGAGCGCGTGAGCTGCCCGCACCCCGCTCTCGTATGCCTCGTGGTCAAACCGCCATGGCCGCCAGCTCACCCGCTGACGCACCGCGCGAGCGATCCGCACACCGCCCCAGTCGAAATCACCGTGGTAATCAAACTCCGCGCCACCGAGTGCCAGCAGTTCCAGCAGCCGCCACCCGGCGGCAGACGGCTGGCCGCCGACGCATACCAGCGGCTCGCACCTGGGGCCAAGCTGGTCGGCAGCACTTGCGACAACCACCGGGTTCTCGCATATCCGCACTCGGGCTGCCCGCAGCGGGTCATCATGACCGCGGAGCTGCCGGAGCGTGAGCACGGACGGCTGACCTGCCTCGCGGCATGACGCCAGGATCCTGCCCAGCGACGTGCGCGTGTCACCCGGCAGGCCCATGCAGAGCACCAGGGACGACAGCTCGTCCAGGTGGACTCCCGCGCCGGCCCACGCTGCGCGACGGGAGTCGGCGGTTCCCTCCGCCGCGAATGGCAGGCCAGCCAGCGCGCGCACCGCAGAAAGGACGAGCGTGCCGGCCGGGCGCCCGTCGTCCAGGGCGTGAGCATCACCACAGCACTCGGCAGCGAGCCGTCCGACCGGGATGCCGGGTGAGGGCAGCCGCCGGAGCACCTTCGCGACCTGGGCCAGGAGATGCTGCGCCTGACCTGGTTCCGGGGCCAGCCGGCGCACCACGCCGGTCGAATCGAGCCAGTCCCGCCACCGCGATAGTTCGCCCCGGTCAGCTATGGCCTCGTCTAGTGACTCAAACGCGGCTGCCCAGGCGACCGCCCGGTCAGCCCGTTCCCTGGCGCGATCCCGTGGCGGGCCTGTCAGGCGGGTCACCGCCTCGGCTAGCCCGCCCGGCGCGGCGCCGCTGTCCCGGAGAATGCGGTCGACTTCCTCCAGCGACACCGAGAGCGATGCCCCCGAGCGGGCCGGCCTCCCGATGAGCCGCTCAAGTGCCCGCCGCTGCTGCGCCGTGGCGGCGACCAGCGTCACCGTGCCGGTCAGCGAGCGGCCGGCTTCCACCCGGTCGCGGGCCCGGCGAACCAGCCACGCGAGCTGCTCGCCGCCCATCAGCCGGGCCAGCCTGCCGTCGCCACGACCGGTATCGCTCACGTCGCCGCCCGGCCGGCCAGGCGGCGCTCCCGTCCGTCCCACCGCCACGGCGTGACCAGGACAGCGTCGATACCGTCCTGGCGCGCCAGCTGGCAGATAGCGAGCCCGGGGACCTGCGGGTAACAGCCCCACTCGCGCTCACTGGTCATCACGACATCCATATCGAATGTCGCGAGCAGCCCGAGGCACTTGGCCCGGGAGTCGTCATCAACCCCCGCGAAGGCCTCATCCAGTGCGATCAGCCGTGGCGCGTTCGGGTTAGCGGCCGACTTGTAGTGCGCCGACGCGGCAGCGAACAGCGGAACCGAGGCAGCCAGGGCGCGCTCCCCGCCAGAGGCCGGGCCCGCGGCCGGCCGCCATTGCCCGTCCTGGTACCGCTGGATCGCGAAATCGTGCCACCGGCGGTAGTCCAGCGCGACGGTCAGCGCCTCAGCCCAGCCAGCCGCAGGGTTGCTGGAGTGCTCGGCGGCGATGCGCTGCTGCAGGAAGGCCCCGACCGTGGCGCGGTCGCTAGCGGACCAGGCGTCGATGGTCTGCCGGAGCTTGTGCCGGACCTGATCCAGCCCGTCTGGAGCGTCCCGCGCCTGGCGCCAGATCAGCCGCAGCTTCATGCCCGTGGACGTCGGCCGGGACTCCAGCTCATCGTTCATGGCCCTGACTTCAGCCTCGGCAGCGGTCATCAGCTCATGCATGCTGCCAGCCACCTCGTTCAGCAGGTGGTTTTCCAGGATCTCCTGTTCCCGGGCCGACAGCAGCCTGGCCCGCTGCTCCGCCTCGTCGCTGAGCGCCGCGGCGAGTCCGGGGACGTCGTGGCTGCGGCCCTGGAAGATCACGTCCACGACGATGATGCCGTCCCGCAGCGTCAGCCCCGCCGAATGGCCGTGCCGGGCCATCGCATCGCCGAGCAGCTTGTGCTCCTCGGTTACCCGCTTCTGGATCCGGTCCCACGGGCCGTCCGCGTCATCAACAGACTCCAGCTCCGCATTGACCGCGCGGGCCATCAGCACGGCCGGCGTCGCCAGCCACGGCTGCCGGGTGTCCGGGATCTCCAGCGCCGGCAGCGCCACCCCCAGGAGCCCGGTATCGGCGAAGGACTGGAATTCCGCCACGGCGGTGTCCCGGGCCCGGGTGGCCTCGTCTATCTCCCCGGTCAGCCTGTCCTGCGCGCCCTGGGCCTTCCCGCGATCTTCCAGGGCGGTCTGCTCGACGGCCCGCGCAGCCTGCTCGGCCGAACGCCGCCGGTCCAGGTCACGCTGGACCTGCTCCAGCTTCTGGTTGAGCTCATCTACCGCCGCCCCGGCAGTCTCGCGAAGCGTGTCATACGCTTCCCGGGCGGCGGCCGCGTCTTCCCGGGCCGCCGCCGCAGCACTGGTCGCCTCATCCAGGCGCTCCTGGCTGTCGGCCACCTCCGCCGCCGCTTCGCCCGAGGCCCGCGCCGCCGCCTGCCAGCCTTCGGCGCAGGGCCATAGCCCGGCGAGCGCCAGCCGGTAGGCAGCCACCCCGGACCGGACCTCCGCAAGCTCGCCAGGATCGGCGGGCAGGGCGACATCGCGCGCGAACTCGTCCGCGCGCAGCACGGCGGCGTCGAGTTCCTTCTCGCGCTGCTGGCACAGGCTGACGGCACGGTCATACTGCTCGCGCAGCTCGCCCTCCCGCCGTCGCTCAGCGGCGGCCACGGTGTGCGCCTCGCGCACCGCCGCGTCCGGTGGCACCGTGCGATGTTCCGCCGCCAGCCGCTCCCTGCGCGAGCTCGCGGCGGCCAGGGCCACGTCGAGCCCGGCGATTGCCTCCTGCTCCCGCTGCCGCTCCCCCAGCAGCCGCTCGATCCTGGCGCGCCGCGCGGCCTCCCGCGCTCCCTCTCCGATGTAGCCGGCGCTGTCCTTGCCCCAGCCGCCGCTCAGCAGCCCGTTCGCCCACCGGCCATCCGCCGATACCCAGGTCTCAGCCTGCCCGCTGGTCTCGCCGCTGCTCCGGCCAAGGCCAATGGCTGACAGCGCCGCGCGGACACTGTCATCAGACAGCAGCCGCGCCTGCGGGTCATCGGGGTCGATCGCCGGGATCAGGACGCTGGCGCAGGACGGGCCGGACACGGGGGCGAGCCCGGACACCACGGCCACATCGCCCCTGACAAGGTCTCCTCCGGGAGTGACCCACGCGTCGAGAATGCCCGCAGCCTCCAGCGCGGCCTCGATCCCGGCGCGGTCTCCGGGAGCCAGCCCGGCCGCGAAGTCAGTTACCTTCCACAGCGGCGCTCCCGGCCGGTCATCGCGCACGCCGGGCGCCCTGGTGTGCGGCGCCGGCGGGCCGTCGTGGCCGCCTGCCCGCAGCCGGTCGATCTCCCCGCTGAGCTCCGCAGCGCGCTCGGCGTGACTGGCACGGCGGGCCGACAGTCCCGCCTCGAGGCGGCCAAGCTCGGAGCCCGCTGCCCGCGCTGCGTCGTCAATGGCCGCGATCGCCGGGTTGGGGCCATCCGCAGTCACCGCCCACGCCTCCAGGGCGTCGACGAGCGCATCGGGGTCGGCGATCCTGAGCTCGGCCAGCCCGCCAAGGTAGCGCCGGTAGGCACTGGCCAGTTCCCCGCTGCATTGCGCGGCTGCGTGCTCTGCAGTAGCGATCCGGTCTGCTGCGGCCTGGATCTCCGCCGTGACCCGGTCCGCCTCGGCGCGTGCTGCCCGGAGTGCGGTGCGCCGCTCCCCGGCCGCGGCCAGGAGCCGCTCCAGCTGCCCCACGGCCTGTTCTCTGCGATCGGCGGCGGCTTTGGTCTCCCGCCGCGCCCGGCCCAGGTCCTGCTGCCAGCTGCCGGCCGCCGCATGATGATCGGTCAGGCAGCGGGCCGTCCCGGCAGCCTGATCAGCAAGGCGCATGGCTGCGTCCAGCGCGCTTTGCGCGGCTCCGGCCCGCGCTGCGGCCTGATCAGCTCGTGCGGACCGGGTGCCCACCTCAGCATCAAGCCGGCCACGGTCCCGTTCCCTGATGTGCGCCGTCTCATCGCGGCGTCGTGCCTCCTCGCGCATCTGCTCAAGCCGCTCGGCATCCCGCATGGCAGGGTCGCGCTGCAGCACCGTGCGCCTGCTCTCCAGCTGGACGCGCTGCTGCTCAAGCTCACTGAGCTCATGGCGGGCCGACTGCAACTGCGACTCTGCAGCCGCCAGCGCCTCCTCGGCCGCGACGAGATCCCGGCCAAGCTGCTCATAGCGACTGTGCGCCTGCCGCGGCCCGGCCGCCTTGCGCTTGGCCGCGATCATCGCGTACCTGCGGTAGTAGCGCAGGAAGTCGTCTGCTGCCTGCCGGGCTTCGTTCAGTGCCCGCAGCGTGTCGCGTTCCTCATCCAGCCCGCGGAAAGCGTCCGCCACCGTGGTCACCAGGGCCGGGCTGAGCGGCGGCAGCGCCTCGGTGAGCGCGCGGGAGAGCTGCCGCTCGTCCGGCTTCTTGGACAGCTGCGGCTGCCGGACCTGGATCAGCAGGTTGATCAGCGCCTCGTAGCGACGCTCGCCGAGCCCGAACAGGGCCTCATCGACTGCCCGCCGGTAATCCGCGGCCCGGTCGTAGACCAGCCCGTGCCCGGCGATCTCGTCGCGGAGCTTCTCCCTGGTGAGCGG
>DASUBV010000380.1:0-5125 GCA_035763085.1 Streptosporangiaceae bacterium
GGCCGCGACCGGCCGCCGGGTGTCTATCGAGTACGCCATGATCCGCGACGTCAACGACCACGCCTGGCGCGCGGACCTGCTCGGCGACCTGCTCGCCGGGCAGCTGGCGCACGTCAACCTGATCCCGCTCAACCCGACCCCCGGCTCACGCTGGACCGCCTCTGACCCGGACGTGGCGCGTGAGTTCACCGAGCGGATCGCCGCCCGCGGCTTGCCCGTCACGGTGCGCGACACCCGCGGCACCCAGATCGATGGCGCCTGCGGCCAGCTCGCCGCAGCCAGCCGCCCTGACGCCTAGCCCGGATTACTGCTTATCCAGAACGAAACGGCTACCCAGGCGGTCGCCCCGCCCGCGACTCAGCCGCAAAGCCGCACAGGAATGGCCTCCCGCTGGAGAAGCCGAAGCCTGCGAGCGAAGCGAGCCTCTAGCCGGCGGGGCGCCGGCGCCGCCTGGACTGAGGAGCCTGAGCGAGCCGGGGCGGCGCGGCGCCGCCTGGACTGAGGAGCTTGCGACGAGGGAAGGCGGCGCGCCCAGAGCGCCGGCCTGGCTCGCGGGCCAGTACTGCGACGAGGGAAGGCGGTCTCACGGGCGCCGCTGCCGGTGAGCGGGCAAGCAGGGTAGCTTTACGCGCATGTCGTGGAGGGGTGCGCTGGGGCGGCGGCGCAGGGCCCTGATGGCCGGCCTGGTCCAGGGTGCCTGGCGCTACGCCGAGCGGGCCGGGACCATCACCGCCGGCACTGCCGCCGGCCGCCGGTTCGCTGCCTTCGGGCCGCACTCACTGATGGCCTTCCCGCCCGGGTCCGTCTACGGCGAGCAGTGGATCGCCGTCGGCGACGCGACCATGATCGGGGCCCAGGTCACCCTGTGCGCGGGCATGGCCCCTGGCCATGACCTCGGGCCTGATCCCGTGCTGCGGCTGGGCAGTGGCTGCGTCATCGGACGCGGCAGCCACATCGTCGCCCATCACTCGATCGACATCGGGGACGATGTCTTCACCGGGCCCTACGTCTACATCACCGACCAGAACCACACCTACGCCGACCCGGATACCCCGATCGGGCGGCAGTGGCCGGTGAACGCGCCCGTGCGCATCGGCGCCGGAAGCTGGCTGGGCACCGGGGCGATCATCCTGCCCGGCGCGGACGTCGGGCGCAATGTTGTCGTGGCGGCCGGGGCCGTGGTCCGGGGCAAGGTGCCCGACCGGTGCGTGGTGGCGGGAGTCCCGGCCCGGGTGATCCGCGAGCATGTCCCCGGCCTGGGCTGGGTGCCGCTCGAAGGCGTGACCGGCGCAGAAGTACCTGGCGCGGCAGTACCTGGCTCAGGAATAGCCGGCTCAGGGGTGGCCGGCTCAGGGGTGGCCGGCTCGGAGGTGGCCGGCTCGGACGTGGCCGGCTAGTCAGGCGGCCGGGCTAGCCGCTAACCGGTCTGGTGCCCGCCGCGCCCCGCGCCGCGGCGCCGGGCGGCCTGGCTGTCCCGCTGCTGTCCGGGTGGCTGCCTGGCGGTCGCCGGAGGATCCCGGGCGGCCGGGCACCTCGCCGAGCTGCGGCACGAACTCCTCGCCCCGCAGTGCGCGAGATACCAGGTCGACCGCCCGCTCGGTCTCGACCAGCCGCCGGCCCTCGCTGCGGTAGGCCTCCAGGACGGCCGCGATGCCGCCGGGCGGCAGGTCCCGGCCCAGCTCAGCCCGGGTCGTCCGGTAACCCTGCCGGGCGCCCGCGACGCAGGCCGCCACGTGATGACGGGCCAGCGCCGCGAGCGCGAGCGGGTGCCGCAGCAGCACCCCGTGCAGCCGGTAGTCCGGCGGGACCACGTCCAGGAGCCAGGTGACCGCCGTCTGCTCGAACCCCTCGCTGCCCGGCGGGTGAACTCCCGCAGGCCATCCCGGAGGGAGATAAGCTGCCACGATCCGAGCATATCGCGGTCTCGAACATAAGATCTATATTGTTGAGTTAACTGCTGAATCTGGTGCCCGCATCGGAGCGGGGCACGGGGTCAGGCGACTTGGGCAGGTACCGGCCCGCGAGGTCAGGCCGACTTGGGCAGGTACCGGCCGGCCGCGTTCAGCTGGGCCGACGGCCGGGAACCGGCGGGGCTGCCGGGCTGCGGCCGCACGGGGACCTGGCGGACGGGCAGCAGGTGCGCCGGAGCCGGGCGGAAGTCCGGGCTCTCGGTGAGACCGGCCGCGCGCCGGGCGCGGCGTGCCCGCCGGGCACGCCGCGCTGCGGTCGCCTGCGCGATCTGCTCGCGCCGCTGCTGCGCTGCTACGGCGGTGATCAGTGCCGGGTGCATGGCTACCTCCTGGTCGCCGGCCGCGGTCGCGGTCCGGCACGATTCAGGTTCGCCGTAAGGGGGCAGCGGCCACATCGGGCAGAAGCCCTAACTTGGCCGGCCCCGGGCCTTAGGCCTACTTAGGCCCGCTCACCTGCACATTCACCGGGTCAGGCCAGTGGCACCGAGGTGCCCGTTTCGTATGCCAGGGCGAATACACTGGATGCCCGGGGACGCCGTGCGGCGTGCCTTTCCCCCAAGTCTTCGGAGCTTTCTCGCATGCCTGCCACCATTCAGCTGGCCACGCGCGATGACCTGCGCAATGTTGCCATCGTCGCGCACGTCGATCACGGCAAGACCACGCTGGTCGACGCGATGCTCTGGCAGTCCGGCGCGTTCCGGGCCGGCGCCCAGGTCGCCGAGCGGGTCCTGGACTCCGGCGACCTGGAGCGGGAGAAGGGCATCACGATCCTCGCCAAGAACACCGCGGTCCAGCACGGCGGGCTGACGATCAACATCATCGACACCCCCGGCCATGCCGACTTCGGCGGCGAGGTGGAGCGCGGCCTGTCCATGGTCGATGGCGTGGTGCTGCTGGTGGACGCCAGCGAGGGACCGCTGCCGCAGACTAGGTTCGTGCTGCGCAAGACGCTGCAGGCCAGCCTTCCGGTGATCTTGGTCATCAACAAGGTGGACCGGCCCGACGCCCGGATCGCTGAGGTCGTGGACGCCTGCTACGAGCTGTTCATGGACCTGGACGCCAGCGAGGAGCAGATCGAGTTCCCGATCGTCTACGCCTCGGCCCGGGCCGGGCGGGCGTCCCTGCAGCGGCCCGCGGACGGCGAGCTGCCCGACTCGGCGGACCTGGAGCCGCTGTTCGGAGTGATCCGGGAGACCGTGCCGCCGCCGACCTACGACCCGCGCGCGCCGCTGCGCGCGCACGTGACCAACCTGGACGCTTCCTCCTACCTGGGCCGGATCGCGCTGTGCCGGGTGTTCAGCGGCGAGATCACCAAGGGCCAGCAGGCCGCGTGGTGCCGCCGGGACGGCAGCATCGAGCGGGTGAAGATCACCGAGCTGTTCCGGACCGAGGCCCTGGAGCGGGTGCCCGCCACGACCGCCGGGCCGGGCGACATCATCGCCGTGGCCGGCATCGCCGACATCATGATCGGCGAGACTCTGGCCGACCCGGATGACCCGCAGCCGCTGCCGCTGATCACGGTGGACGAGCCGGCCATCTCGATGACCATTGGGGTGAACACCTCGCCGCTGGTCGGCCAGGTCAAGGGGGCCAAGGTGACGGCCCGGATGGTCAAGGACCGGCTCGACCGCGAGCTGGTCGGCAACGTGTCGCTGGCCGTGCTGCCCACCGAGCGCCCGGACACCTGGGAGGTGCAGGGCCGCGGCGAGCTGGCCCTGGCCATCCTGGTCGAGACGATGCGCCGGGAAAGCTACGAGCTGACCGTCGGCCGGCCCAACGTGGTGACCCGCGACATCGGCGGCAAGCTGCACGAGCCCGTGGAGCGGCTGACCGTCGACTGCCCCGACGAGTACCTGGGCACCGTGACCTCGCTGCTGGCGGTGCGCAAGGGGCGCATGGAGAACATGACCAACCACGGCACCGGCTGGGTCCGGCTGGACTTCACCGTGCCGGCCCGCGGGCTGATTGGGTTCCGCACGCAGTTCCTCACCGAGACCCGCGGCACCGGCATCGCCCACCATGTCTTCGAGGGCTTCGAGCCGTGGTCCGGGCCGATGCGGATGCGGCCGACCGGCTCGCTGGTGGCCGACCGCAGCGGCAGCGCCACCGCCTACGCGATGTTCGCCCTGCAGGAGCGGGGCACGCTGTTCGTCGAGCCGGGCAGCGCGGTCTACGAGGGCATGATCGTCGGCGAGAACTCGCGGTCCGACGACATGGACGTGAACATCGCCAAGGAGAAGAAGCTCACCAATATGCGCCAGTCCACCGGCGAGGAGCTGGAGCGGCTCATCCCGCCCCGGCAGCTGAGCCTGGAGCAGGCGCTGGAGTTCTGCGCCGACGATGAGTGCGCCGAGGTCACCCCGACCGCGGTGCGGCTGCGCAAGGTCGTCCTGGACGCCAAGGAGCGGGGTCGCATGCGGGCCCGGCGCTCTCGCGGCGAGGGGTAACGGCGCGCCCCGCCCGGCTCGCGCCCCGCAGGCTCAGACGGTCAGCAGGATCAGGCTGAACAGGCCGAAGATCACGCAGTAGATCCCCATCGGGGTCAGCGAGCGGGTCTGGAAGAACTTGACCAGGAACCGCACGGACACGTAGGCGCCCAGCCCGGCCAGCACGCTGCCGACCAGGATCTGCCCGTGGATGCCGTGGCCCAGCGGCCCGGTCAGCTTGGGCAGCTCCAGCAGCCCCGCAGCGAGGATGACCGGCGTGGCCAGCAGGAACGCGAACCGCGCGGCATCCTCGCGGGCCAGCCCGCCGAACATGCCCGCGACCATGGCGATGCCGTCCCGGCTGATCCCGGCCAGCAGGGCGAAGATCTGCATGGTGCCGATGGTCGCGGCCTGCTTGTAGCTCATCGTGGCCAGCCGCTCGTCGGCCCGGATCGCGACCGAGATCTCCTTCTGCCGCATCGCCCGCTGGCCGGAGGCATGGGCCGCCCCTACCCGGGCGGTCGGCGCGGCGCCGACCCGGGCCGGCAGCGAGTCGGCCAGCTCGCGCTCGCGCTCCACGCTGGCGTCGGCCTGCAGGGACGCCGGCCGCCGGAACCGCTCCGCGCTGTACAGGATGATGCCGTTGATGATCAGGAAGACGGCAGCCAGTTCCGGTCGGGCGAACAGCACCCGCGTCTCGTGGTCGGCGACCAGGCCGACCAGGCCGAC
>DASUBV010000381.1:0-4091 GCA_035763085.1 Streptosporangiaceae bacterium
CGCCAGCGGGGCCAAGGCGCACATCGGCGAGGTCTACAACACCAACGCCCTGCTGGCCGAGGCGCTGCACCACCGGCTGGCCGACGCCGGCCTGGCCCGGGCCGACCGGGTGCGCATGTTCAGCATCACCACGTCGGCCGACGGCATCATCCTGGCCACCGTCGGCGGCGAGGAGGCGGTCGGCACCGCCAGCGTCACCGCCTTCCTGCTCTCGGCCCGGCTCGCGCTGCCGGTCATGGCCGCCTCGCTGGACGCCAAGCCCACCATCGAAGACGCCGCGCGCCAGCTTCACGGCATGGGCGTGACCCGGATCGCCCTCGCGCCCTGCGTGGTCGGCCCCGAGGCCGACCCGGCCGCCATCGCGGAGGCCGCCGCGGCGATCGGCGCCAAGTGCTCGGCACCGCTCGGCGCGCACGGCAACGTGGTGAAGCTGATCTCGCTGGCCTACGGCCAGGTACTCAGCCAGTTCGGCGGGCCGGGGCCCGAGACCGATGTCACCCAGCCGGGCGGACGGCACCGATAAGGCCGCCGGGCTCGTACATGCTGTCGATCCCTTACCCTGCCCCGCATTTCCGACTACTAAGAGTAGTTACTCTCATCCGCGATGTGATGTTAGTCTCGTCGCTATCGCCGGTCCTGAGCGAGTCCGGAATGTGATCCCGCGCACATCTGTTGGTGCGGGATGATTCACACTTAAAGGGGCAGGGCCAGAGCGATCGCTGGCCAGCCCGCTGGTGAAGCGGTCAGCGGCAAAGAGGCCGGAAGGAGGATTCGGTGGAGGACGCCGAAGTTGTGCTGAGGCGGGCACCGCTATTCGAAGGGCTCGACGAGGAAAGCGCACGGGCACTCCGGCGGCAGATGCCAGACGTCAAGCTGTCGCGCGGTGAGCACCTGTTCATGGAGGGACAGGAAGGCGACAAGCTGTACATCGTGCTCGACGGCAAGCTCAAGCTGACCCGGGCGGCGGCCGACGGCCGGGAGAACCTGCTCAGCGTGCTGGGGCCGGGCGAGATGTTCGGCGAGCTGTCGCTGTTCGACCCGCGGCCGCGGACCGCCTCGGTCAGCGCGATCACCGACGCGACCCTGGCCGGGCTGGCTCATGACGCGCTCCGCGCCTGGCTGCGCGACCACCCGGACGTATCCATCCACATGCTGCAGGCGCTGGCCCGGCGGCTGCGCCGCGCCAACGACGTGGTCGCCGACCTGGTCTTCACCGACGTTCCCGGGCGGGTAGCGAAGAACCTGCTCGACCTGGCCGACCGGTTCGGCGAGCAGGAACGCGACGGCCTGCACGTCCACCACGACCTGACCCAGGAGGAACTCGCCCAGCTGGTCGGCGCCTCCCGGGAGACGGTCAACAAGGCGCTGGCCGACTTCGCCGCCCGCGGCTGGATCCAGCTGTCGGCCAAGTCGGTGCTCCTGCTGGACACCGACCGGCTGCGCAAGCGCGCCAGCTAAGCGCGGCTAGTAGCTCACCCCGGGCGGCAGCTCGCCGCGGGCCGCCAGGTAGTCCAGCTGGGCGCGCACCGAGGACTGTGCGAACGGCCAGACCGCGCGCGGCACCTCGGCGTAGACCCGCGCCACGATCTGCGCCGGGGTCCGGTCCCCGGCCGCGAGGGCGTCCCGGATCTCGGCCAGCCGCTCGGCCCGGTGCTCGAGGTAGTAGTCCAGCGTGTCGGCCGGCCGGGCCAGCAGCGGGCCGTGGCCGGGCAGCAGGACCCGCAGGCCGGTCTCGTCGGCGAGCGACCGCAGCCGGTGCAGCGAGTCCAGGTAGTCGGCCAGGCTGCCGTCCTCGGCGATCACCGTGGTGCCCCGGCCCAGCACCGTGTCCCCGGTCAGCACGGCCCCGTCGGCCGCCAGCAGCAGGCAGACCGAGTCCGAAGTGTGGCCGGGCGTGGCCACCACCCGCAGCTCGCAGCCGGCCGCGGTCAGCACGTCCCCGGCCGCCAGTCCCTCGTCGCCCAGCCGCTGCGCGGGGTCCACGGCCCGTACCGGGGCGCCGGTCAGCTCGGCCAGCCGGGCCGCTCCCGCGGAGTGATCGGAGTGCCGGTGCGTCAGCACGATGACGGCCACCCGCTGGCCCGCCTGCGCCACCGTCTGGCACACCCGCTGCAGGTGTCCCTCATCCAGCGGGCCGGGATCGATGACGACGGCCGCCGCCGAGCCCGGCTCGGCGATCACCCAGGTGTTGGTGCCGTCCAGGGTCATCGGCGAGGGATTGGGCGCCAGCACGCACCGCGCCCGCTCCGTTCCCGACCCGTCTATCATCGCGATGTCCTTCTGCCGTCAGCGTCGTGCGGGAATCCTGGCCTTGTCGGCGGGGCGGGTGTCAGACCGGGTACTCGGTGATCCCGGGCACGGTCAGCCAGACTGCGCCCTCCCGCTCCAGCACCTCGGGGATCCGCGGCAGCACCTGCCGCGGGCTGGACAGGGCCGTCGCGGCATCCGGATAGGACGCCAGTTCGGCCAGGCTCACCGCGGTCGGCGGCCACAGCTGGATCTCGCCGCGGCGGCCCGCCGCCAGGGCGCCGGACGGCTCGATCCAGGTGACCGCGGACGCCTCGCCGCCCACGTCCCTGGTGCGCTGCCCGGCTGGCAGCGCCGCGGCGAAGAACCGGGCGTCGAACCGGCGCGGCTCTACTACCGGGGTAATCCACCGCGACCACGGCCGCAGCAGGTCCGAGCGCAGCACCAGCCCCCGCCGGGCCAGCAGCTCGGCCAGTGACAGGGACCGGTCCAGCAGCGCCCTCCGGTCCCGCTCCCAGCCGGGGCTGGTGGTATCGGCCACCACGGTGTCCGGCGACTCCCCGGCCAGCAGGACACCCGACTCCTCGAAGGTTTCCCGGACCGCCGCGCACACCAGCGCCCTGGCCTGATCCGGCGGGGCGGCGAAGATCTCGCCCCACTCGGCGGCGGGCGGCCCGGCCCAGGCCACCTCCTCGTCGGCATCACGCGGGTCGACCGAGCCGCCGGGGAACACCTGGGCGCCGGGCGCGAAAGCCATCGACGGCTTGCGCCGCAGCATGTAGACCTCCAGGCCGGCCGGGGCCGCCAGGCCCGCGCCTGGCGACCGCGCCGGGCGCAGCAGCATGACCGTCGCCGCATCACGCGGCACGGCCGGGGCCTGCCGGCCGGCCAGGATGTCCCTGGCCGGCTCCGCAAGCTCACCGCGGAACGGGATAGCCGCTGAGCCGTCCGCCTGCTCCGCCATGCCGGTCACCTCCGCGCTGCCCGGAACGCCCGCGCCCCGCCGCCCGGCCCGCGTCCGGCGGGGCTCAGGATGCGACCTCGGCGATCAGCTCGACCTCGACAGGAGCGTCGAGCGGCAGCACCGCCATGCCCACGGCGCTGCGCGCGTGCCGCCCGGCCTCGCCGAACACCTCCAGCAGCAGCTCGCTGGCACCGTTCACCACCTGGGCCTGCCCGGTGAAGTCCGCAGCGCTGGCCACGAAGCCCGTGACCTTGACGATGCGCCGGATGCCGGCCAGGCCGCCGGCGGCCGAGGCCGCCGCCGCGATGGCGTTCAGGGCGCATACCCGGGCCAGCGCGGCCGCCTCCTCGATCCCGACCTGCGCGCCGACCTTGCCGGTGGCCAGCAGCTTGCCCTCGGCCATCGGCAGCTGGCCCGCCGTGTAGACGTAGGCGCCGGTGCGGACCGCCGGGACGTAGGCCGCCACGGGCGGCGTCACCTCCGGCAGCTTCAGGCCGAGCGCGGCCAGCCGCTCGGCCGGCCCGCCTGCGCCGCTCACTCCTTGCTCCGCTTCAGGTAGGCGACCAGCTGCTCGGGATTGGGCCCCGGGATCACGGTCACCAGCTCCCAGCCGTCGTCGCCCCAGTTGTCGAGTATCTGCTTGGTCGCATGCACCAGCAGCGGCACGGTTGCGTACTCCCACTTCGCCATAGCCGAACCCTAGTGGGGCCGCCTCGCGCCGGAAGCGGCCCCCGTGGATCTAGCCCGCTACTGGTCCTGGCTCGGGTCCCTGTCCTCTTTCCCGGCGCCGTTGGCAGGCAAGGCCGGGTCCGCGGCCGGGACCTGGCCAGCACCCGGCGACGGCCCGTCGCCGCCCTCGGGTCCCGCGGGCGGTGCAGCG
>DASUBV010000382.1:0-3985 GCA_035763085.1 Streptosporangiaceae bacterium
CGCCAAGCACATCGTCGCGGTCAACACCGACCCGGACGCGCCGATCATCGCGCACGCCGACTACGCCGTGATCGGCGACCTCAGCCAGGTCATCCCGGCGCTGGTCGAGGCGATCCGGGCGCGGTAATCTCCCGCTCGCCAGACTTCCCGCTCAGCTGCGGGGTCGCCTCAAAGGCCTGTCTTCCCTCGCCGCAGGCTCCTCAGTCCAGACAGCACCGGCGACCCCTCCGGCTCGCTCGCCGGGGCCGCTGTCGCCGGGCCCCAGGCCGGGCGTCGAGCCATAAGGTAGCCGCGGGTGGTGGGGACCTCGCCGGGATAGGCGGCCCGCCAGCCGCATCTGCACCGTCAGCCCGGACCAGCCACCGCGCACATCGACCCGGGCTCGCGGCCGGAGATAGCCTCCCTGGCTATGGGCACCTCGTCAGCCGGGCCGGGCCCGGACCGCAGCCACGACATCAGCCAGGGCTGGCTGTTCGGCGGTGTGTACCAGCCCGGCTCGCAGGACCCGGGCTTCGACGACACCGGCTTTGTCCCGGTCACGCTGCCGCACACGGTGGTCCCGCTGTCCTGGGGCAGCTGGGACTACACCAGCTGGCAGCAGGTGTGGATCTACCGCCGGCACTTCGATGGCGCCGCGCTGCGCGGCGGCCGGGTGCTCGCGGACTTCGACGGGGTCATGACCAGCGCGACCGTGGTGCTCAACGGCACGAGCCTGGGCGAGCACCAGGGCGGTTACCTGCCGTGGTCCTGCGAGCTGACCGGCGCCCTGGCCGACGGCGACAACGTGCTGGCCGTCATCGTGGACGGGACCTGGCTGGACGTGCCGCCGGACGGCCACCCGCGCGGCCCGGTCGCGGTGGACTACCTGCAGCCGGCCGGGATCTACCGGGAGGCCCGGCTCCGGGTGGTCCCGCCGGTGTTCCTGGCCGACGTGTTCGCCCGGCCGGCTGACGTGCTGAGCGACCGGTGCAGCGTGGACGTCGAGGCCACCATCGACGCCGCCGTCGTGCCCGGCGGCCCGGTCCGGGTCACCGCCGAGCTGCTGGACGGCGGCCGCGTGCTGGCCAGCGCCGCGACCACCGCGACGATCACCGCGGCCGGCACGAGCACCGCCGCCCTCACCATCACCGGCATCACCGGAATCCGGCTGTGGTCACCGGACACGCCGCAGCTTTATACCGTGCGGACCCGGCTGCAGGTGCCCGCGCCGTCCGGGGCTGCCGTGAGCACGCACTCCCTGGAGGTCACGACGGGCTTCCGGCAGGCCGAGTTCCGCGTTGACGGCTTCTACCTGAACGGCAGCCGGCGGGACATCTTCGGGCTGAACCGGCACCAGCTGTTCCCCTACCTCGGGATGGCCGCCCCGGCCCGGCTGCAGCGCCGCGACGCCGAGATCCTCAGGAACGACCTGCGCTGCAACATGGTCCGCTGCTCGCACTACCCGCAGTCGCCGCACTTCCTGGATGCCTGCGACGAGCTGGGCCTGATGGTCTGGGAGGAGACGCCGGGCTGGCAGTACATCGGCGACGCCGCCTTCCAGGACATCGTCCTGCGCAACGTCGCCGACATGGTGACCCGCGACCGCAACCGCCCGTCGGTCATCATCTGGGGCACCCGGCTCAACGAGAGCGCCAATGAGGCGGGCCTGTACGCGCAGACCCGGCAGGTTGCCGGCCGGCTGGACGGCTCCCGGCCTACCTCGGGCGGCATGAACCGCTACTCGCTGGCGGGCTGGGCCCAGGACGTGTACGGCTACGATGACTACCACTCCGCCGGCGCTGACGCCACGCTGCTCGCGCCGCTGCCCGGCGTGCCCTACCTGGTGACCGAGGCGGTGGGCGCGCTGGACGGGCCGCCGCTGTACCGGTGGACCGACACCGGCGCGGTGCTGGCCGCCCAGGGCCGGCTGCATGCCCAGGTGCACAGCATCGCCCGGTCGGCGGGCGGGTATGCCGGGCTGCTCGGCTGGTGCGCCTTTGACTACGCCTCGGTCAACGGCGGCGACCGGATCTGGCAGAACCTGAAGTGGCCGGGCGTGCACGACACGTTCCGGGTGCCCAAGCCGGGTGCCGCGTTCTACCGCTCCCAGGCTGACCCGCGGACGGCCGGGCCGGTGATCATGCCGATGTTCTTCTGGGACTTCGGGCCCGGCTCGCCGCCGGACGGCCCCGGACCGGGCGCGATGGTCGCGACGAACTGCGAGCGGCTGGAGTTCTACGTCGCCGGGCAGCACGTCGCGACTGGGTCGCCGGACACCGCCGGCTATCCGGGCCTGGCCTTCCCGCCGGTTTTTGCGGACCTGAGCACCGACGGCACCGGCCAGCCCGAGCTGCGCATCGACGGCTACCACGGCGGTCAGAAGGCGGCCGCGGTGCACATGTCCGCCGACCCGGCGCGCGACCGGCTGGAGCTGGTCATCGACGATGCCTGGATCAGCGCCGACGGCTCCGACGCGACCCGGCTGACGTTCCGCGCGGTGGACGCCTACGGGCATCAGCGGCCGCGGGTCACCGGCGACGTCGCCCTGGAGATGACCGGCCCGGCCGAGCTGATCGGGGACAACCCGTTCCCGTTCGCGGAGTACGGCGGCGTGGGCGGAGCGTTCCTGCGATCCCGGCCAGGCCAGGCCGGCGCGGTCACGGTGGTCGCCCGGCACCCCGTCCTGGGCTCGGCCGTGGCGCGGCTGACCGTCCGCCGTGCCTCGTGACCACGGCTCGGCCGCCGACAGGCGACGCCGGCGGGGATAAGAGGGGCCGCCCCCTGGACGGGCACCGCGGTGTGCCGTTCAGTCTTCTGAGCCGCGCTGGCGGCCGGAGCGGGCTGACGGTGCGGCAGCCCCGTTTGGTACTAGCTTGGCTACTCCCCGCCCGTGACTGCCGGGACTTCCTCCGGAGGCCCGGTGACGACAGGGAGTTCCGGGAGACCGGAAGGAGAGGACGAAACGATGGGCTGTGAGGTGTCCTGGTTCGCCGCGCTCTGCGACGACGACTACGAATTCCTCGGGGTCAGCGACCCCGCGCTGCAGTCCAGCTGGGAGCACTGCCGGGGGATCGCGCTCGCGGCCGAGGAGGCCGGCTACGACAACCTGCTGCTGCCGTCCGGCTATGCGATGGGGATCGACTCGGTCGCCTTCGCGGCCGGCATCGCGGCCCAGCTGCGCCGGATGCAGCTGCTGGTGGCGGTGCGGATGGGCGAGATGTGGCCGCCGCAGCTGGCCCGCCAGCTGGCCACCATCGACCAGATCCTCGGCGGGCGGCTGACGATCAACATCATCTCCTCCGAGCTGCCGGGCCAGCCGCTGGACTCCGGGCCCCGGTACCGCCGCACGCTGGAGATCATGCGGGTGCTGAAGGACCTGCTGGACGGCAAGCCGGTCGACATGCGCGGCGAGTTCATCCAGGTGGCGCTGGACCCGCCGCGGGTCCGCCCGGCGGGCGGCTGCCCGCCGGTGTACTTCGGCGGGCTGTCGGAGGCGGCCCGGGAGGTGGCCGCGCAGGCCGCGGATGTCTACCTGATGTGGCCGGACACGCTGGCCGGCGCCGAGGCGGTGCTGACCGACATGCGGGCGCGCGCTGCACGGTACGGGCGCCAGCTGCGGTTCGGGTTCCGGGTGCACGTGATCGTGCGGTCCACCGAGGCGGAGGCGCGGGCCGCGGCCCGGCGGCTGGTGTCGCGGCTCGACGCGGCCGCCGGGGAGCAGATCCGCGGCCGGTCGCTGGACACCACCTCGGCGGGCACCGCGCGGCAGGGCGAGCTGCGCCGCGACGCCGACGAGGACGGGTTCGTGGAGCGGCACCTGTGGACCGGAATCGGCCGGGCGCGCTCGGGCGCGGGCGCCGCCATCGTGGGCGACCCGGACCAGGTGCTGGCCACCCTGCGCGGGTACGCGGACCTGGGCATGGAGGCCTTCATCCTGTCGGGCTACCCGCACGCCGCCGAGGGGGACCTGTTCGCCCGGCATGTGCTGCCGCGGCTGGAGCACGGC
>DASUBV010000383.1:0-18561 GCA_035763085.1 Streptosporangiaceae bacterium
AGCATGAGCCCGCCGTCAAGGTGGAACACCGCCGTGCTCCCGGCGGGACTGGTCTGGTCCCCCTTGAACTCGGTACCGATCAGGCCTTCGGTCGGGAAGCCCAGCCCGTCGCGGTAGAACACCAGGGCCCGATCGAGGTCATCTACCGCGAGGGTGATGACATGGATGCGCGGCTTCATGGGTGAGCTCCTCATTCTCTGGTCGGAGTGCTCCAGGCAATAATCGGTGCGCGAGCCCAGCTCAATCCCGGCCGACCGTCTCGCCGCTGTGGCCGCCGCCGTGGGATCGGCGGAGGCGCTGCGCCGGGTCCGTGACCGCGCCGGGCCACGGCTACGCGGCCGCCGGCGATCAGTGCGGCATGGAGGCTTCCAGCCCGCGGATCATCAGGTCGACGCCGTGGTTGAACTGGTCGTCCATGTCGCAGCGGCCGCAGAAGTCCATGGCGAGCCGGACCAGGCGGTCGGGCGCGTCGCGGGGCACCATCTGGGTGACCCGGCGCATCCGGGCCAGCTCGTCGTCGGGCTGTCGCGGGCGCGGGCCGCAGGCGACGTCGGTGTAGCTGACCTCGGCCAGCGCGTAGCCCTGCGCGTAGACGTAGACGGTGCGCAGCACATCAAGTGCGCAGTCGCCGCCGAATCCGGCCGCGCGAAGCACGTGCAGGTAGCCCTCTATCACTTCCAGTCGCCGGATGGGCATGACTGCCCGGCTGGCCAGCAGCGGCGCCGCGGCCGGGTGACGGCGGATCACCGCGCGCAGCGAGCCGGCCAGGCTGCGCAGCGCGTCCCGCCAGTCGGTGCCGGCGGCCGGCGGCATCTCCGTCTCGGCGGACATGATCTCGACGATCCCGTCGAGCAGTGCGTCCTTGCTGTCCACATGGCTGTAGAGCGACATGCCCTTCACGCCGAGTTCCGCGCCGAGCTTGGGCATGCTCAGTGCCGCCAGCCCGTGCGCGTCGACGAAGTCCAGCGCGGCGCGCAGCACGCGATCACGGGTGAGCCGCTCGCGCTCGCGCGTGCGCCTGGCGGTGGTGACCGCGGCCATGTTCCTCCCCCTGCTTTCTGTCGTCAGTTGCGAGCCTACGCTCTACAGGTTAGCTTGACTCTGACCCTTAAGGCTTAAGGATGAGATGCAAGGAAGGGGTCGCTGGCGGATGGATGGCATGGCGATCGAGCTGGCCGGGCTGACCAAGCGCTACCGGCGCGGCCGGGGCTGGCTCACCGCGGTCGACGACGTGACCCTCAGGGTGCCGCCCGGCCAGGTGCTCGGGCTGCTCGGCCCGAACGGCGCGGGCAAGACGACCACGATCAAGATGACCTGCAGCCTGATCCTGCCTACGGCGGGCAGTATCCGGCTGAACGGCTATGACGCCGTACGGCAGCGCAGCGATGCCG
The DNA here is from genome assembly GCA_035763085.1 of Streptosporangiaceae bacterium. Lineage (GTDB taxonomy): Bacteria > Actinomycetota > Actinomycetes > Streptosporangiales > Streptosporangiaceae > DASUBV01. The sequence goes on from DASUBV010000383.1 coordinate 1,392, forward strand.
TACGCCAGCTCGGGGCGGTGCTAGAGGGCTCGCGGAATGTGTACTGGCAGCTGACAGCGTGGCAGAACCTGATGTATTTCGGCCGGCTGAAGGGCCTGCGGGGGCACCAGATCAGGCCGCGGGCCGGGCGGCTGCTGTCCGACCTGGGGCTGTGGGAGCGGCGGAATGAGACGGTCGGCTCGTTCTCCCGCGGCATGCAGCAGAAGGTGGCGATCGCCGCCGCGCTGATCACCGACCCGCCCGTGATCCTGCTGGACGAGCCGACCCTTGGCCTCGACGTGGAGGCGGCCCGGACCGTCCGGCACTGGATCACGCACCTGGCCGCCGAGGAGGGCAAGACCATCGTGCTGACCACCCACCAGCTCGCCCTGGCCCGGGACCTGGCAGACCGGATCGCCGTTATCGACAGCGGCCAGATCATCGCGGACCTGCCCACGGCCGACCTGCTAGCCCGGTTCGCGGAGGACCGGTTCGAGCTGCGCGTGCCCGGGCCGCCGGACGGCCTGGCCGCCGGGCTTCCGGCCGGCGCCCGGGCCGCGGCCGACGGCCCCTCGAGCCGGATCACCTTGCCGGACGCGCGCCAGGACAGCCTGCGGGAGTGCCTGGAGAAGCTCTGGGCGAGGAACATCCCGGTGCTGTCCGTCAGCCGGGCGCAGCCCGACCTGGAGGAGATCTTCCTGCGGCTCATCCACTCCGGCGATGCCGCCGCGACGGCCCGGACGGCCGCGGCGCCGGTGGTGCCCTCGTGACCGCGATCCGGGTCCCCGCCGGTGCCAGGCTCGGGGGCGCGTGGCGGATCCTGGCCGACGAGGCGGGCAAAGGCCTGCAGCTGATGTGGCAGCGCCGGGCGATGCTCGTCGTGGCCGCCGCCGCGCAGGGCTTCACGTACCTGATGATCGAGTTCCTGATCGGCGGCGGCCGCCTGGATCACGCGGTGCTGGCGCTGACCCTGCCCGCCTACTTCGCGTTCTCCCTCGCCGGGACCGCTGCCATGCAGGGCAGCGGCGGCATTGCCGAGGAAGTCAACGCCGGCACCCTCGAGCAATCCCACCTCAGCCCGGCCCGGCCCACGCTGCTGATGGCCGGGCGCCTGGCCGCGCTCGCTACCGAGGGCCTGCTCCCCGCAGCCGTCGTCACCGCCGCGTTCTGGGCCGGGTACGGCGTCCGCTACCAGGTGCGGCCGGACGTCCTGCTGCCGCTGCTGCTCACCATCATCGACGCGCTAGCCTACGCCCTGCTCATGGCCGCGCTGACGCTGCGCGTGGCGAGCATCGGGGCGGTTGTGCACGTGTTCAACATGGCGATCATGTTCTTCGCCGGCATGTTCGTCCCGGTCACGATCTTCCCGCACGGGGTTGAGATCTTCGCCCGGCTCATCCCGACCACCCTCGGCGTGCTCACGATCAACTCGGCCCTGGCAGGCCGACCGCTGTCCGCCGCCTGGGCCGACGGCACCCTGCCCTGGCTACTCGCCCATGTTGCGGTGCTGTCCGCCCTGGCCTGGGCGACCTACCTGCACACGCTGCGGCGGGCACGCCGCGAAGGGGGGCTCAGCCCGCGATGACGCGGTTCCTGGTCAGCCTGGGCGGCGAGGTCCGCAAGGGCCTGCTATTCGCCTGGTCCGAGCGCTTGCAGATCCTGCTCGAGCTGCCGTTCTTCGCCCTGTTCATCCTGCTGCTGGGGCCGCTGGCAGGCGCCGGCCACCAGATCGCCTCCGGCCGGGTGTCGTGGACCCTGCACAGCGGCCGGACCTCCCTGCTGCTGCTGGCGTTCGTGCCCGGGCTGGTGTTCTACTTCCAGGCGGTCAAGCTGTTCTGGCGGCTGCTGGCTGAGATCCAGTCAGGCACTCTGGAGCAGGTCTACCTGTCTCCGCTGCCGTCCTGGCTGGTCGCCGCGGCCGGGCGGCTGGTCGCGGCGCTGGCCGAGACCATCCTCGTCGTGGCCGCGATCTACGCCATCATCAGCGCCTTCGTCCCGCTGCACTACGCGTGGACCCCCGCGGCGCTGGTCCCCGCGGCTGCGCTGGTGGTGACCGGGGTCGGCTACTCGCTGATCATCGGCGGGATGACGCTGGTGTGGAAGCGCATCCAGATGCTCCAGGAAGGGTTCCTGCTGCTGGTCCTGGTCTTCGCCGTCGCCGCGCTGCCCGTGATCGAGGTGCCCGGCTGGTTCGCCGGCCTGGGCCGGCTCTTCCCGGTGACCAGCGCAGTCGCCAGCCTGTCCGGGGTGCTCATTGACCGCCGCCCGGTCGGGGTTGCCTGGGGCACCGGCGGCCTGGTGTGGCTGGCGGTCACCGCCGTCGCCTACCTGGCCGCCGGCATCCTCGTCTTCCGCGCCGGCGCGCGGGCCGCCCGCACCCGCGGCACCCTGGCCCGCTACTGACCAGGCCGCCGCAGCCGCCGCCGCGTCTAACCGGCGATCACTTTGCTGATGCACGCAGATGTGGTCTGCCTGAGCTGCCGGATGCGCAAGATGCGCGCATGGGATCCTGGCCTCAGGACCGGTTGCCGGGCCGCGGCGGCAGCGGCGGCCGGCGCCTGGACGGCCGGGCGCGCGCGTCAGGGGGCCGCACCGCCGGTCGCTGCCGGAGGGCTTCCAGCGCGAGCCTGATCGCGGTCTCCAGCTGGGTGTCTCGCTGCGCAGCCCAGTCGTCGGGCGACATGATGACCTCAACGTCAGGGTCGACGCCGTGGTTTTCCACGCCCCAGCCGTATTCCTCAAACCAGGCAGCCAGTTTCGGGACGGTGATCTGCGTTCCGTCGATGAGCTCGTGCTCGTAGTCGAAGCCGATGACACCGCCCCAGGTCCGGGCGCCGACGACGGGGCCGAGCCGGAGCAGGCGGATGGCGGCAGTGACGATGTCGCCGTCGGATCCTGAGCATTCGTCGGCGATCGCGACGACGGGGCCCCGTGGCGCGTCCTGGGGATAGGTCGAGGGCACCTGGCCTCTGGGCAGGTCCCAGCCGATCACCTTGCGGGCCAGCTTCTCCACGACGAGCGCTGAGGTGTGCCCGCCGGTGTTACCGCGCACGTCCACGATCAGCGCATCGTGCAGCATCTCGGTGCGCAGGTCCCGGTGAAAGTCGGCCCAGCCCTGACTCACCATGTCGGGTACGTGCAGGTAGCCGACCCGGCCTCCGCTGAGCTCGCGGACCAGCGTCCGCTTCGCGCGGACCCAGTCCAGGTAGCGCAGCCGGGTATCGCTGCGCAGCGGCACGACCGGCACGCTGCGCGGGCGGCTCCCGTCGGCGGGCACGACGGTGAGCGCGACTGGCTTGCCCGCGGTGCCGGTCAGCAGCGGCCCGGGTCCGCCGGGCCCGACCGGACGGCCATCCACGGCGAGCAGCACGTCGCCGGCGGCGATCCCGGCACCGGGTGCGGCCAGCGGTGCGCGGGCCAGCGGATCGGAGGTGTCGCCGCGCACGAGGCGGGTGACCCGCCAGGCGTCCCCGCTGCGCGCGATGTCCGCGCCGAGCAGGCCGGGCCCGGCGGCCGGCGTGCCATCGTCCGGCGGACGGGCATAGGCATGTGAGGTGCCAAGCTCGCCGAAGACCTCCCAGAGCACGTCGATGAATTCGGACCCGGTGGTGATCCGGTCGAGCAATGGCCGGTACTCGTCCTGCACGGCATCCCAGTCCACGTCCGCCATGTCGGGTACCCAGAATTCGTGTCGCGCGATGCGGCCCGCCTCGGCGTAGGCCTGGCGCCACATCGCGGGCGGATCGAGGAGGAACCTGGCCCGGCTCCGGTCAATCTCGATCTTGTCGTCGGGATTGCCGTCGTCGGCCCTGCGCTCCGCCGGTATCACGGTGAGCTTGCCGTGATCGCTGGTGACCAGCCTGGTGCCGTCTCCGCTGGCCTCGAACCAGTCCGCCTCCCCGGCGAGCTCGCACACCTCGCGCCGGGCGAAGCTGAACCGCTCGAGCACCGGGCGCGGCGGGTCGCCGGCCGGCTGCGCGCCGCCGATGCCGAGGTTGCCCGTGACCGGCTCACGCAGCCATGCCAGCCCGCCCTTCACCGCGCGCAGGCGCGAGTACCGTGCCTCGGGCACCGGGAGCGCGACGATGCGGTCGGCCATCGCGGTGGTCTCCACCGGCACCGGCGTCACGGGCGGCCTGTCGCTGCCGGCCCCCGCGGTCTCGCCGCCAGCCACCGGGGGCCCCGCGGCTTCGCCTGCGGGCTCGCCGATGAACCGCCCGCCAAGCTCGGGCGCGAAGGGCGACGGAGACGTCCCGTCCAGGGGCAGCAGGTAGGGCCTGGCCCCGTACGGGAACGACAGGTCGAAGAAGTGCGCGTCGTAGACCGGATCGAAGTTGCGCATCGACAGGAACGCCAGGTACTTGCCGTCGAGGGTAAAGGCCGGCTCGGTGTCGACGAACCGCCCGTCAGTGACGTCCAGCACCGGGCCGCCGGCGATCCGCGCCAGCCGCAGCCGGCGCAGCGGGTTGAGGTTCATGCCAGCCGGATGCGCGACCGGCTGCGACCACGCCAGCCAGGCAGAATCCGGCGACCAGGCAAGCCCGGTCACGACTCCGTTGGCCGAGGCGGCAATCTCATCCACCTGCCCGGACTCGACGTGGACGACCCGCAGCCGCCCGTCCTGCGCCGCGACTGCGACCGCCGTTCCGTCGGGCGCGGCCGCCAGCCCGGCGATGCGGCCAACCTGGCCGGCCGCGATCCGGCGCGGGACGGCGGCCGGGCCGGCCGGACGTGCCGGGTCGCCGGGGCCGATCTCCAGGGCATCGCTGCCAGCTGCGTCGGTCGCCCAGATGACCTGCCCGCCGGTCCCGAGTACCTGCGGGAAACGTGCCCGGGCGCCGGGAGCCACCGACACAGCCCGGGCCGGCCCGTCCCGGTGGGTCAGCCAGTGCACCGTTCCGCGAACCTCGATCGCGCTGGCCCGCCCGCCGTGGTCGACATGCAGCGAGCCGACGTGGTCCTCGGCCGTGACAAGGCGAGGGGCCCGGCCGCGCACGGGCGAGCCGAGGGTGATGGCGAGCTGCACCGGAGCGGCTGCCTGCAGGTCATCGAGCAGCCACAGCTCGCCGCCGCGCGCGTAGACAATCCGCTGCCCGTCCGTGCTGGCCTGGCGCGCGTACCAGCCCTCGTGATCGGTGTGCCGCCGCAGGCCGGTGCCGTCCAGCGCGCAGGAGTAGATATTGCCGGTGCCCTCGTGGTCACTGATGAACGCGAGCCGTCCGGCGACCATCATCGGACAGGCGAACTGGGCCGGCAGGTCTGCGAGCACGCGCCGGAACCCGCCCGGGACCCGGTCCTCCGCGCCCGGCGCACCGGAGACGATGGCCGTAGCCGGGCCCGTCCACAGGCGCCCGGCGGTGCCGCCGCGATAGCGCTTCCAGTAGGCCAGATCGGCGTACGCGCTTCCCCAGGTGCCGGTGAGCAGCGCGACGGTGCCAGCCCCGCCGCCGGCCGCGGCGCTGCCGCCCGCCGTGCCGTCGCCGCCCGCCGCCAGCGACAGGTCCGATACCGGGCCGAACGGCAGCACCCGTTCAGCTCCCGGGCTGCCCGACAGCGCGGTCGTCAGCGCGCGGGCCCGGACGTAGTGAAAGAACGGCTGGCCCGCCGCGCTGACGGCCAGCACCTCCCCGGCCGGAGTCCAGCCGCTGACCCGGGCCCACGACGTGCCCCAGTAGGTGAGCCGGGTGCTGGTCCCGTCGTCGAGGCCGGCCACGTAGATCTCCGGGCTGCCGTCCCTGGCGCTGACCCAGGCCACGTACCTGCCGTCGGGGCTCAGCCGCGGCGTGGCCGCCTGAACCTCGTCCGTGGTGAACCGCCAGGCCCGGCCGCCGGCCAGCGGCGCCAGCCAGAGATCATCGGCAGCAACGAAAGCCACCAGGCCGTTCGCGAGATGCGGGAATCTCAGGTACCCGGGCGAATTCACGAGGCCATCGTATGGTTCCGCGCGGCCGTCGGCCGGTACCCGTCCCAGCGGGTTCGGCGTTCCGGCCGCCGCTGGTCCTACCCTAGAGCGCATGACGCTCCCGCCCGGTATCCCCGTCAATGAGCTCGATCCCGGCATCCGCCCGCAGGACGACCTGTTCCGGCACGTCAACGGCCGGTGGCTGGCGCGGACCGAGATCCCCGCCGACCGGGCGCGCGACGGCGCGTTCCGGATCCTGGCCGAAGACGCTGAGAACGCGGTGCGCGAGATCGTCGAAGAGGCCGCGGCGGCGCCGGCAGGCAGCGAGGAGCGGAAGTTCGGCGACCTGTATGCCAGTTTCATGGACGCGGACCGGGCCGAGCAGCTCGGCGCGCAGCCCATCAGCCAGACGCTCGCGGCGGCCCGGTCCGTCGGCTCCATTCCGGAGTTGCTGGCGATGCTCGGGCGGCTGGAGGCATCGGGAATCGGGGGCCTGTACCGGCTGTCTGCTGACACTGACCCGGGCAACCCGGAGCGTTACCTGGTGTTCTTCGAGCAGGCCGTTATCTCGCTGCCGGACGAGAGCTACTACCGCGAGGACCGGTTCGCTCGCGTCCGGGACGCCTTCGCTGATCATGTGCAGCGGATGCTCGAGCTGGCGGGGCTGCCGGATGCCGGCCAGGCAGCCAGGCGAGTGCTCGCGCTGGAGACGGCGGTAGCCGGGCACCACTGGGACAAGGTCGCCAGCCGCGACCGCGAGAAGACCTACAACCTGTTCGCCTGGACCGATGCGCTGTCCGCGGGGCCGGATCTGCGCGGGTGGCTCGCGGCCCTGGACCCGCCCGCTGGCGCCTTCGACGAGATCGTGCTCCGCCAGCCGAGCTTCAGCGCCGGGCTGGCCGCGCTGCTCACCGACGAGCACCTTCCGGCCTGGCGGGACTGGCTGTGCTGGCAGGTGATCCACAGCGCTGCCGGGTACCTGTCCGAGGCGTTCGTCCAGGAGAATTTCGACTTTTACGGCCGCATCCTGAGCGGCACTCCCCAGCTGCGTGAGCGCTGGAAGCGGGGTGTCTCGCTGGTCGAGCGGGCGATGGGGGAAGCCGTCGGCCGCGCCTACGTCGGCCGGCACTTCCCGCCCGGCGCCAGGGAGCGGATGGATGTCCTGGTGGCCAACCTCCTTGAGGCCTACCGCCAGAGCATCGAGAAGCTGGACTGGATGGGGCCAGACACCCGCCGGCGGGCCCTGGACAAGCTGGCGAAGTTCACGCCGAAGATCGGCTACCCGGTGCGCTGGCGGGACTACTCCAGCCTGGAGATCGACCCGGCGGATCTGATGGCCAGCGTGCGGGCCGCGCACGCTTTCGAGTTTCACCGTCAGCTGAACAAGATCGGCAAGCCGGTCGACCGCGATGAGTGGCTGATGACCCCGCAGACGGTCAACGCCTACTACAACCCGGGCATGAACGAGATCGTGTTCCCGGCTGCGATCTTGCAGGATCCGTTCTTCGATCCCGGCCGCGACGACGCGGCTAACTACGGGGCGATCGGCGCGGCCATCGGCCACGAGATCGGCCACGGCTTCGACGACCAGGGGTCCAAGTACGACGGTGACGGCAGGCTCAGCAACTGGTGGAGTGCAGCGGACCGGCAGGCGTTCGAGGCCCGGACCAGGTCGCTGATCGAGCAGTACAGCGCCCTGGCGCCGAGGCAGGCTCCTGGCCAGCATGTAAACGGGGCACTGACGATCGGGGAGAACATCGGGGACCTCGGCGGCCTCGGCATCGCCTGGAAGGCCTATGTGGTGTCGCTGCAGGGCGCAGCGGCGCCGGTCATTGACGGCCTGACGGGCGCCCAGCGCTTCTTCATGTCGTGGGCGCGTGTCTGGCGGGAGAAGTCCCGCGACGAGGAAGTCATCCGGCTGCTCGCCATCGACCCGCATTCCCCCGGCGAGTTCCGCTGCAACCAGATCGTGCGGAACCTCGACGAGTTCCACGACGCGTTTGATGTCAGCGCTACCGACGAGCTGTGGCTCGAGCCCGGATCGCGGGTCCGCATCTGGTAGCCAGCGGCCCGGCTGCCCGCCGGGCGCGGGAGCCGCGGGACCCGCCGCCGGCTGCGGGAGCCAGCCGCCCGCGGCCCGGCGGCCGGCCCGGCCAGGTCAGGCCGGCGGCCCGGCCGGCTTGCGGTGCATCTGGTAGTGCAGGACGAGGAAGGGCAGCCCGAAGACTGAGAATGCGTGCTCGGCGCGCAGCTGGCCGTCCCGGACGTAGACGTCGAGGTGCTCGGCGAAGCCGCGGACGGCCAGCACGGTGAGGTCGGCGCTGTCCGGGTCGATGTAGGCGAGGTAGTGACCGGGCTGGGCAAGGTCGCTCTCGCTGGTGAGGATCAGGCCGCCGCCGGGGCGGCCGCGCGGCAGCAGCGTCGCGGTGAAGCTGGCATGCGGCAGCGGGAAGCCGACGCTCACGTAGCCGCGGCCGCCGTGCCGGTAGGTGGTGTAGATGCCGACGTAGATCGGGTCGCCGGTGTCGGCGAAGGACCGGATCCAGCCGCGGACGGCCACGACATTCTCGCCGGGAGCGGTGATGGTGTCGATCCGGCTCTGGATGCCGCGCTGGGTCTCCCGCTGGTTCATCGGCACGTTGGCCTGGCCGAGGGGCCGCGCGACCATCGTCCGGTAGAGCAGGTAGCCGGGGCGCACCCAGGTCCGCCACTGCGGCACGATGTCGAGCGAGAACCGGGTGGTGTGCTCGTAGAACTCCCGCACAAGCGGGTCGATGCCGGCCGGGTCGAAGTCCGGGCCGGCCAGCTCGTCCACCGAGGCGACGATGCCGACGTCGGGGGCGGCGGCTTCGTAGCGGCCGCCGAGCACCTCGGCGAGCGCGCGGACGTAGCCCGTGCCGACATACCGGGACCGGGATTCCCGCGGCACGACGAACGGCAGGTCCTCCGCCCGGACCTGCTCGGCGAGCAGGCTGACCTGCGCCTCCCGGAATACCAGCGCCGAGGTGACCCGGTAGGCCAGCATCGTGACGCTGGCCACCACCGGGACCGGCACCTGGCGCGGGCTCGCCGCAGCTGCCAGCAACCGGCCGGACGCGGCTCCCAGCAGGGGTCCGAGCAGCACCTTCTGCGGGCGGACGCCCAGCAGGCCGCCGAGCGCGCCGGTCGCCGTGCCCACGGTCACCGGACCGGCGCCGGCCACCCGGCCGGCGACCCAGCCGAGCGGTGCCACGAGCGCGGCGCTGGCCGCGATCCGCTGCCAGAGTGCCGGGATCTCGCCGGGCCGCTGCCGCGCCCGGGCTACTGCCTCGCCGGCGGCCAGTGCGGCCGCGCCGGCCGCCGCGCCGGACGCCGCGGCGCGGGTGCCCCGGTGGCCGGCCAGGGCCGCCCCGGCCACGCCGCCGATGATGGCGGCGAACAGGACGGAGCCTTTCCGCTGCGGCGCGGCCCGCCGCTCGGCTGCTGCCATCGTCACAACCTACCGACTGCCGGCTGCCCGGCCGCGCGCATTTCCGCTCAGCTCCCGCATAACGGTCAGCGCTGCGCAGAGCCCGCCACCCCGTGCCCCGCGCCACCAGGCGGACGGCGGACGGCCCTATCGTCGATAGCAGGGTCACCTGTCAGCGCCCGGCACGGAAATGGCGCTGGCCAGCGAGCGAAGGAGCAGGCAGGCAGGCTGATTGGGGGGAAGGACATGATCACGCCATCGGACAGGCGCCGCACACGCAACCGCCGCAGGCGGCCCTTGCTGGCGGTTCCGGCCGCCGCCGCGGGCCTGCTGGCGCTGGCGGCGGCGTGCGGCTCACCCGGCAACTCAGCCAGCAGCCCGGCCAGCAGCTCGCCGGCCGTCAGCGGCACGGCCGCCGCAGCGGCGAAGGCGGTGGGCCTGAAGACGGCGAAGGTTGCCGGAACGACGGTCCTGACCAGCGCTAAGGGCTTCACGCTCTACACGTTCGCGCCCGACACGGCCACCAGCTCAGCCTGCAATGGCGGGTGCGCGGCGAGCTGGCCGCCGCAGCAGGCGCCCGCGACCGTCAAGAGCCCGTACTCCAAGATCAAGCGATCGGACGGGTCTCAGCAGCTCGCCTTCCGCGGGCACCCGCTGTATACCTACACCGGCGACTCGGCCCCCGGCCAGGCCAATGGCAACGGCATTACCGCGTTCGGCGGACTGTGGCACGAGGCCACCGCGTCCGGCGCCCCGGCGCCAGGCAGCACGTCGCCGGGCGGCGGGTACTGACGGTGCCTGCGGCTCAGGCGTCCGCGCCGTAGTGCGCCGCGATGTCCTGCGAGCCAGACCACCGGCTGTAGGTGGGGGACTGCGGCCAGCCCTCGGGGGAGTCCTGCCATTCCTCCTGCCGTCCGTAGGGCAGCAGGTCGATCAGTGCGAAGCTGTGGCTGAGCTGCTCGGTGCCGCGGCCGCTGGTGTGCCAGGTGCGGTAGACGGTGTCGCCGTCGCGCAGGAACACGTTCACGGCGAAGCCGCCGCCAGGCGGCGCGCCCACGTCGCTGCCGAAGTTGCTGCCGGCCGTGGAGTACCAGCTCATCTTGTTCCCGACGCGCTTCTTGTAGGCCAGCGCCTCGCCGATCGGGCCCTGGGTGACGATGACAAACCGGGCGTCGTAGCTGTCCAGGAACTCCAGCCGGGTGTACTGCGAGGTGAACCCGGTGCAGCCCGGGCACTGCCACTGCTCGCCGGGGAACCACATGTGGTTGTAGACGATCAGCTGTGACCTGCCGCCGAAGACATCCGCCAGCCGGACCGGTCCCTCCTCACCCTCCAGGGTGTAGTCGGGCATCTTGACCATCGGCATCCGGCGTCGCTGAGCGGCGATCGCGTCGAGTTCTCGGGTTGCGGCCTTCTCGCGGGCGCGCAGGTCATCGAGCTGGCTCTGCCAGGTTCCGGCGTCGACGACAGGTGGAAGTGCGTGGGCGGCCATGGCTCTCCTCCAGGATCATGCTGGCACCTTGCGGTCTGCAGGTAGTGACGATGCCCGGCAGGCGATGTCATCGGTGCCAGCGCAGGGCGCCACCGCGCGTGGCCGGGCTGCGCTGGCACGCCGGGCGGCGGCGTCACCGGATAGAGCCGTGCCCGGCCCGGGCAGGAGGTCAGGGTGGACCCGGCACAAAACTCGGGATCGGACCGGATCGCATCATCAACTCACGCCGCGCGGACGCGGTGACCGCCGGGCGCGGACGATGAACGGACTCTGCCGAGGTGAGCCGGGCCGTGACATATCCCGGTGAGTCCTGCTCTGGGACATAAATGGCGCTAAGAAAGCAGAAGAGTCTCAGAAGAGATTTGTGCTGACACCTTCCGCGACCGCCCGTGAACCGGCATGATCCCGGAGAGAGCGGACCAGGGGCGGGGTCCGGGCGGGCCCGGCAACGTTCCACCGGTCCGGAGTTCCCGAGACGAAGGGGTCCGGATGAGACCAGGTCGGATTGCGATATCTCTGGGGTCAGCGGTCGCGCTGGCGGGCCTGGTGGCCCTTCCCATGACCGCGGCCGGCACGGCCGTCGCCGGCCAGCACGTGGCGAGTCACGCCAGCAGCGCGCACCGCATGACGCCGGCCATGGCGACTCCGCTGGCCTATAAGTACGCCGGGCAGGCGAAGGGCCCGGGGGCCGCCACGTTCAACTGCCAGCAGCCCACTGCTGCCGTGCAGTGCTACACGCCGCAGGAGATCGCCGCTGCCTACGACGTGCCGAGCAAGCTCACCGGCGCCGGGCAGACCATCGTCATCATCGACGCCTTCGGTGACCCGACGGTCAGCCAGGACCTGCAGGTCTTCGATTCCGAGTTCGGGCTGCCGGATGCGAGGCTGCACGTCATCTACCCCGACGGGCAGCCGGCCTTCGACACGGCGAACGCCGACATGGTCAACTGGAGCGGCGAGATCGCCCTGGACGTGGAGTCGGCGCACGCGATCGCGCCCGCCGCGCGCATTGACCTCGTCGTGGCCAAGAGCGACCAGGACTCCGACATCGAGTCCGCCGAGGAGTACGTGGTCAACCACAACCTCGGGTCGGTCCTGTCACAGAGCTACGGCGAGGCCGAGAGCTGCGAGGAGCCGGCCATCGAGAAGGCCGAGCACCGCGCATACGCCAAGGCCGTCCGCAAGCGGATGAGCGTCTTCGCGTCGTCCGGCGATGACGGCGCTGCCCAGCCCTCCTGCGACGGCACCAGCTTCATCAAGGCCGTCTCCACGCCTGCGTCCGACCCGCTGGTCACCGCCGTGGGCGGCACCCACCTGGATGCGACCCAGACCTCCGGGGCCTACGTGTCGGAGAGCGCGTGGAACGACGAGTTCGGCTCGAGCGGCGGCGGCCTCTCCGCCCTGTACAGCCGGCCGTTCTACCAGTCCGGCCAGGCCACGCACGGGGCGCGGGGCGTGCCGGACGTCTCGTTCAGCGGTGACGTCAATGGCGGGCTGCTGATCGCCTGGTCGCAGGGCGACCCGGCCAACCTCGGCGACATCTTCATCTTCGGCGGCACGAGCGCCGGCTCGCCGCAGTGGGCCGCGATCACCGCGCTGGCCGACCAGGCCGCGCACCACCGCCTGGGCTTCCTGAACACGCAGCTGTACGCGATCGCGGCGACCCCGCTGCGCTCGTACGCATTCCACGACATCACGACCGGGAACAACACCGTCACCGTGCCGGACGCCAACGGCAACCCGCTGACCATCAGCGGGTTCGACGCCGGGAAGGGCTGGGACGCGGTCACGGGCATCGGCTCGCCTGATGTTGCGCACCTGATCAAGCTGCTCGCGCAGCGGCAGTGACACGTCGTGCGCCCGCCTGCCGCGATGACCTAGAGCGGGTCAGTGGCCGTCAGCCCGGAGCCGCGATCGAGGCGGAGCCACGTCGTGATGCCGATCGACCGCAGGAACGGCACGTCATGGCTGGCCACCAGCAGCGCCCCCTGGTAGCCCGACAGGGCTCCGGTGAGCTGGCGGACCGACGCCATGTCCAGGTTGTTCGTCGGCTCGTCGAGCAGCAGCAGGTGCGGCGGGGGCTGGGCGAGCAGCAGCGCCGCGAGCACAGCGCGGAACCGCTCCCCGCCGGATAGGGAGCCGGCGAGCTGGTCCGCGCGCTGGCCCCGGAACAGGAACCGGGCCAGGCCTGCCCTGGCCTCGTTCACCGACGCGTCCGGAGCCGCGGCCTGGACGTTGGCCAGGACGGTGCGCGAGGGATCCAGGATGTCGAGCCGCTGCGGCAGGTAGCCGATCGCGGCGGCGCGCTGGACGGTCAGTCCCGGCAGGCTGGTCAGCCCGGCGATCGCCCGCAGCAGGGTGGTCTTCCCGGCACCGTTGGGACCGGTGAGCGCGATCCGCTCCGGCCCCCGGATGATCAGGCTGGACAGGGCCCTGGCCGGCCACGGGCCCGTCGTGACCGGATGCCAGGCCGGGTCGCTCAGCCCGGTGATGGTCAGCACGTTCCGGCTGGCGGGCACGGCCGTCTCGGGCAGGTCAACCCGGATCTCCGCGTCGTCCCGTACCGCCTGCTCCGCCTCGGCCAGCTGATCCCGCGCGGACCGGAGCCGCTCGCGGTGCAGCTCAGCTGACCGGCCGGCGGACTCCTGCGCGTGCTTCTTCCTGGCATCGGCCACGATGCGCGGCAAACTGCCCGACGCGGCGACCTTGCGCCCCTGCCGGTCGCGCCTGGCCTGCTTGACCTGAGCGTCGGCCAGGTCCCGCTGCTGGCGCCGGACCGCGGATGCCGCCGCGGTCACCGCGCGCCGCGCGGCATCCTGCTCGGCGGCCAGCTGCTCCTCGTAGGCGGCCAGGTTGCCGCCGTAGATCCGGACGTCTCCGCCGGACAGCTCGGCGATCTGGTCGGCGACCGCCAGCAGCTCGCGGTCGTGGCTGACCATCAGCATCACCCCCGGCCACGATGCGACGGCGTCGTGCAGCCGCCGGCGTGAGTCCAGGTCGAGGTTGTTCGTCGGCTCGTCCAGCAGGATGATCTCCGGGCGCCGCAGGAACAGCGCGGCCAGCGCGACGAGGATCGCCTCGCCGCCGGACAGTTGCTGCACCGTGTCATCGAGGCCGGCCCGCCCGAGGCCGAGCCGGTCCAGCCAGCCGAGGGCGCGTTCCTCGATGTCCCAGTCGTCGCCCACCGCGGTAAAGGCCGCCTCGCTGACGTCGCCCTGCTCGATCGCGTGGATGGCGGTCCGGACGGCGGTGATTCCCAGCAGGTCCGCGACGCTCAGGCCGGTCTCCAGCGTGATCGTCTGCGGCAGGTACCCGACCTCGCCGGTGACGCTGACAGCGCCGCCTTTTGGCTGCAGCTCGCCGGCGATCAGCCGCAGCAGCGTGGACTTGCCCGAGCCGTTCACGCCGACCAGGCCGGTCCGGCCGGGGCCGACCGCCACGCTGACGCCCGCCAGCACCTCGGTGCCATCCGGCCAGGCAAAAGTGAGATCTGAGCAGGTAATCGCGGCGGACATGAGCTCTCCCGGCAAGCAGACGGACAGGTTCCCGTGAGCGACACCACGCCGTACATCTGCTATGGCTCGCTGAGCTCAGCTCTTCACAGATAGCTCCCGCTACTCCCGCGTGCGATAGTCCGGGCACCGCTTGCGGCCACCCGGACATGTCCATCGTAGGAGCCATCACCGGCCGCTCACAATCCGGTTTCGCGGCAGGCCCGGCCCGCCACGAGCAGGCCGAGCGCATCTGACATCCATCTGCGGCGGGTAAACGGTTAGCTGGGTGCGACCGAGATCGCGGACGTCGCGCAGGTACTGGGGCAGCGGATCAGGCAAGGAGGCCGGGAGTGGAGGTAAGCCTCGCTGGCTGGGCCGTGACGATCTGCGTGATCGTGGCCCTGCTCGGACTCGACCTGACGCTGGCTGTGCTGCGCCCGCATGCCGTGGGCTACCGGGAAGCCGCGGCCTGGTCGGCGTTCTACATCGCGGTCGCCGTGGCCTTCGGCCTGGTCTTCGGCACCCTGGCCGGGTGGCAGTCGGGTACTGAGTACTTCGCCGGCTACATCGTGGAGAAGAGCCTGTCAGTCGACAACCTCTTCGTCTTCGTGATCATCATGTCGACCTTCGCCGTGCCCCGCGAGCACCAGCAGCGGGTACTCATTTCGGGCATTATCGCCGCCCTGATCCTGCGGGCGATCTTCATCGCGCTCGGGGCGGCACTGCTGTCGGCGCTGTCGTTCATGTTCTTGATCTTCGGGCTGGTGCTCATCTGGACGGCCGTGCGGCTATACCGCCATCGCAATGAAGATCCGGATGTGGGGGACAACGGCCTGATCCGGACGGCTCGCCGGGTATTCCCGGTGAGCGACACCTACGTGGGCGGCCGGCTGGTGGGCCGCGTCGGCGGGCGGCGGGTGGTCACCCCGCTGTTCATCGTCTTCGTGGCGATCGGCGGAACGGACATCCTGTTCGCCCTGGACTCCATTCCCGCCGTCTTCGGCGTCACCGATCAGGCCTACATCGTGTTTGCCGCTAACGCGTTTGCGCTGCTCGGGCTGCGGGCGCTGTTCTTCCTCGTGACCGGCCTGCTGGACCGGCTGGTGTACCTGTCGGCCGGGCTGGCGCTGATCCTGGCGTTCATCGGCGTCAAGCTGATCCTGCACTGGGCGCACGGGCTGAGCTCTGACGTGCCGGAGATCTCGACCGCGGTCTCGCTGGTCGTCATCGGGGTCGTGCTGGCGGTCACCACGGTGGCCAGCCTGATCAAGACCCGGCGCGACCCGGCCGCCCGGGCCCACGCCGGAGCGGTCCTCGGTGCCCCGTCCCGCCCCGCTCCGGACCGGCACCGCTCCTCCCGCTCTGGCTGATGCCGCCCGGCGCGCGGCTAGGGCCGGGGCGGGCCGGTGCTGTTGCGGATCACCAGGGAGGTGGCCAGCTCGATGTGGTGCGCCTCACCGGCCGCGGTGGCCGGGTCCGAGCGCAGCATGCGGAAGGCGGTGGCCGCCATCGCCGCCAGCGGCTGGCGGACCGTGGTCAGCGCGGGCGTGGCCCACGAGGCCACCGGGACGTCATCGAAGCCGACCACGCTCAGGTCATCCGGGGCCCGCAGCCCGCGTTCACCCAGCGCCTGGAGCACCCCGAACGCCTGGCTGTCGTTACCCGCCACGACAGCGGTCGGCGGTTCGGCCAGCGCGAGCAGTTCCTCGGCCTGCCGCCGGCCGGCCGCCACGCTGAACCTGTCCTGGCGCAGCAGGCGCTCGTCCAGGCTCAGCCCGGCGGCCTGCAGCGCGGCCCGGCAGCCCTCGATCCGGGTCCGGCTCGACCACAGGCCCGGCGGGCCGCCCATGATCGCGATGCGGCGGTGGCCCAGCTCGATCAGGTGCCGGGTGGCGGTCATGCCGCCCGCCCAGTTGGTGGTCCCGACCGAGCGGACCGCCTGGCCCGGCTCGGTCGGCGGGTCGATCGCCACCAGCGGGATCCGCGCGGCGGCCAGCCGCTGCAGTTCCCGGCTGCCCGGCAGGTGCAGGACGCACAGCGCGCCGTCCGTCCCCCGCGCTGTGGCCCGGTCCAGCCAGCCGGCGAACTCCTGCGCCGAGCGCACACTGGTGACGATGAGGCTGGTCCCGGCCTCGTTGGCCGCCTCCATGGTCCCGCGCAGCAGTTCCTCGGCCCAGGGGCTGTGCAGGTCCGCGATCAGCAGGTCGACGACTCCGAAGCCGAGCCGCGAGGCAACCTGGTAGCCGTGCTGCCGCAGCAGGCCGGCGATCCGCGACCGGGTGCCGGCCGCGACGTCCGTCCGTCCGTTGAGCACCTTGGATACGGCCGACACCGACACCCCGGCCTCGGCCGCGATTTCCACCAGGGTGCTGCGGCGGGGGTCACGCATCACAGCGCTCTCCTTTTCGAAAACTTCGTTCTGGAGATGCCTGACATCTTGTCTCTGAGTGTCGCCCGAAAGCAGCAAATCGCCCATTGACCTGGATTACACGCGAGTTTAGCCTCGTCAGGGAAAGCGCGAAGTTTTCGAGAAGGAGAGCCGTGACTTCCAGTCCCCCTGCCCTGCAGCTCTACACCGTCCGAGAGCAGATGGCCACTGACCGGGGGGCAGTCCTGGCGCAGGTCGCGGCCTTCGGCTACGGCGCGGTCGAGCCGTTCGGCATCCTCGATGACCCCGGCGGGCTGCGCGCCGACCTGGACGCGGCGGGCCTGCAGGTGTCCAGCGTGCACGCGGTGCCGGCGGGGGAGCAGGCCGGGGCGGTCGTCTGCGCGGCCCGGACGCTGGGCACCGACACCATCATCGTCCCGTACCTGGACCCGGCCCGGTTCACTGACGCCGGCAGCGTGGCGGAAGT
>DASUBV010000384.1:0-4850 GCA_035763085.1 Streptosporangiaceae bacterium
TCCCGGAGTGCGTGCAGTGAATCCACCGGGCACTCCAGCCGCCTGCGCGGCCGCCCGGCCCAGCGACCGGGCCCGGCGGCTCACGTTCACACCGGTGGCCTCAGCCGGGTACGCGGCACCATTGCGGCCACGAGCTCGACCGATGACCTGGCCGTGAACATGGACTCCTCCGGTAACCCCGGGTAGCTGGCCGCCGTCGGCGGCTGAAAACCGGTGCTTGTTGCTGACGCTACCCTAGTTCCATTAAACTAGCAATCTATTTCCAGAATTGAACAGGAACCATCGAACAGGGATTGCTGACGTGCCGAACTGGACCTTCCTGACTAACCACGCCCGAGCGCTGCTCTGCATCGCCCACGACCCCGGCGTGCGGCTGCGCGACATCGCGGCCAGCCTTGGCATCACTGAGCGCAGCGCCTACGGCATCGTCACCGACCTGACCGAGGCTGGCTACGTCGTCAAGGAGAAAGACGGCCGCCGCAACCGCTACCAGATCCAGGCGCATCTTCCGCTGCCGGAGCCGGCCAGCCAGGAGCGCACGGTGGGTGAGGTGCTGGCGCTGCTCACCGGCACCCGAGTCGCGCCCGGGGCAGAGCAGCCCGCGCTCCGCCCGGCCGGGCGATGAAAGGCTGGCGGCGGCCGGCATTCCCGGATTTGGATCCGGTCGCACCGAGGTAGGTACCTAGCTGGCGGGCGCTTTCTGGTTCGCGCCGGGAGGCGGGAGGGGCTGGCGCTACGGGAGGCGGAATGCCGGAGGAGCAGGGGGAGATGGCGCCCCGGATTGTTGCAGGCGCGGACGGATCGTCGTCGGCTCAGGCGGCGCTGCACTGGGCAGTCCGCCAGGCTCGGTTGACTGGCGCGGTGCTGGAGGCCGTGCTGGCCTGGGAGGTCCCGATCGCACTGGGCCGGTTCGGCACGGCGCGTGATGTGCCGCGCGAGGACACCGAGTTCCGGCAGGCTGCCGAGCAGGTTCTCGCCGAGGCGGTCGCCGGGGTCGCGGATGCGGCGGGCGGTGTCGAGGTGCGCCCGCAGGCGCTGGAGGGCAATGCGGCGGCCGTCCTGCTGGCCGCGGCCCGCGGAGCTGACCTGCTGGTGGTCGGCAGCCGCGGGCACGGCGGGTTCGCCGGCGCGCTGCTGGGCTCGGTCAGCCTGCAATGCGTGCAGCACGCGCCGTGCCCGGTTGTCGTGGTGCGGGGCTGAGGCCGGCCTGGCGCTGCGGGCAGCCGTCCGGCCGTGGATGCTGTTCCTGTGGATGCCATGACTGGCGGCAGCTCAGCCGGCCCGGGGCGCTCGGCTGCCGACGCGGAGCGGGCGGGCTACCGGCGCTCGGCCGGGTCGCCGCGCGGCCAGGCCCGCCGCCGCGAGCTGCTGGAGCGGGTCACCGACGACCTCGCGGTCAACGGGCTGGTGGACTTCTCGCTCCGCCGCGCGGCGCGGGCCGCCGGCACCACGCACAAGGTGCTGCTGTATCACTTCGACGGCGCCGACGACCTGCTCCGTGCGGCCATCCTCCGGCTGCGCGAGCGGCGGATCGGGAACATCCTGGACGTGGTGACCCGCGGGCCGGCCAGCCGGACGCTGGCTGGCCGGGTACGCGCCATCTGGCCGGTGCTGATGGGGACGGAGTCCGGGCTGCGGGTGCTGGACCAGGCCATCGGGCTGACGATGTATGACCCGGCCCGGTACGCCGAGCTGGGCCGGGAAGCGTCGCGGCAGTACCTGCCCGCGCTGCTGGCGCTGTGCCCGGAGCGGTGGTCCGACCAGCGCAAGCTCGAGGTCGCCGAGATGATCCTCGCCGCGATGCGCGGGTTCCTGGTCGACTGGCTCACCACGGGCGACAGCTCGGGCGCGGCGGCGGGGCTGGAGGCGCTGGCCCGCGCCCTGGAGCGCGAGGAAGCCGCCGCCGGGTAGCGGGCCGGGGCACCCTTCGCTGGACAGTTTGCGAACCGAGTGGTTCACTTGAGGGACGGAGGAGGTGCTGAGCATGCCAGAGATCGAGCTGTCCGCCGGGACCATCGAGTACCGCGATTCCGGCACCGGGCCCGTGCTGGTGCTGCTGCACGGGCTGCTGATGGATGCCTCGCTGTGGGACACCGCGGTTGACGAGCTATCCGCCGATCACCGCTGCGTGGTGCCGACCCTGCCGCTCGGCGCGCACCGCCGTGCCATGCGCCCTGATGCTGACCTGTCCCTGCCGGGAATCGCGCGGCTGGTCGCGGAGTTCCTGGAGCGCCTTGACCTGCACGAGGTGACCCTCATCGGCAATGACACCGGCGGAGCCCTGGTCCAGCTGCTGATGGCCGAGGGCGAGCCGCGGGTGGGCCGGGTCGTGCTCGCGTCCTGTGATGCGTTCGACAACTTCCCGCCGGGCCTGACCGGCCGGACGCTGGTGCTGACGGGGAAGCTGCCGCCGCCGCTGTTCGGGCTGTTCATGCAGCAGATGCGGCTGCGGGCGGTGCGGCGGCTGCCGATCGCGTTCGGCTGGCTGACCAGGCGGGGCGACGCCGCCACCGCCCGGTGGATGCGGCCCGTGCTCACCCAGCCGGAGATCCGCCGCGACACCGTCCGCGTGCTGCGCGCGGTCGCGGCCGACAAGGGGCTCCTGGTGCAGGCCGCCGGGCGCTTGCCGCGGTTTGACCGGCCTGCCCTCCTGGTGTGGGCGAGCGGGGACCGGGTGATGCCGCCCGAGCATGGCCGGCGCCTGGCCGGCATCCTCCCTGACGCCCGGCTGGCCGAGGTGGACGACAGCTACACCCTGATCCCGCTCGACCAGCCCGCCAGGCTGGCGCAGCTCATCCGGGAGTTCACCGCGGCCGCCGTCGCCACGTAGCCGTCGCCAGCCGGCCGCTGCGGACGGCGCCGCGCGACCCAGGGGCCACCATGGGCCTCACCGATGGCGACGTCACCCATGGGCCTCACCAGGGTCGTCACCCCGAGGAGCCTCACCCAGGGGTGTCACCCAGGTCACCAGGGGGTCACACCGAGGGCTTCACCAAGGGTGTCACCAGAGGCGTCACTCAGGGGGCATCACCAGGGGTGGGTGCCGCCGGTCTCGCTGAGGAACACGCCGGTCGGGGGATCGGGCAGGGTGACCTGGCGGGCGATGCGGACGCCGCCCTCGGCCGCGCTGAGGTGGCCCGTGTGACGGTTCAGGTCGGTGGCGCAGAACCCGGGCGACAGGGCGTTCACCGTGATGCCCGCCTCCCGCAGGGTGGCCGCGTAGATCAGGGTGATAGCGTTCAGCGCCGCCTTCGAGGAGTTGTAGCCGAGCAGGTTGGCGTACTGCCGCCACGGCGAGTCCTCGTCGGTCAGCAGCGCCACGGTGCCCAGCCCGCTGGAGACGTTGCCGATGTAGCCGGCCGCGGACTTGCGCAGCAGCGGCAGCATCGCGTTCGTGACCGCGACTACGCCGAGCACATTCGTCTCGTAGATCTCCCGCAGCGCGGCCACCGGCAGCTCGTCTGGCGCATGCGGCCGGTCCCTGGAGATCCCCGCGTTGTTGATCAGGATGTCCAGCCGGCCGTACTCGGCCTCGATCAGCGCGGCGGCGGCAGCGATGGTGTCCGGGCTGGTGACATCGAGCTGGATGAACCGCGCGCGCAGTCCCTCTGCGGTCAGCTCCTGCTCCGCGGCTGCGCCTCGGCCAGCATCGCGGGCGCCGAGCAGGACGGTGTGGCCGGCCCGTCCCAGCTCGCGTGCAGTGGCCAGGCCGATTCCCTTGTTCGCGCCGGTGATCAGCACGATCTTGCTGTCTGGTGTGGTCATGCGGTCCACCCTCGCGGCGGGTTCCGCCGGGCACCAGAGCACGGCCGAGCCCGGGACCGGCAGTCCTATGCTCGCAGTAGCGCCAGAACAGGAGACCCATGGATCAGCCGGACCGGGCCGAACTGGCCAGCTTCCTGCGCCTGTGGCGCGGCCGTCTCCAGCCGGGCGACGTCGGCCTGGACGCCGGGCCCCGCCGCCGCACGCCCGGCCTGCGCCGGCAGGAGGTGGCCCAGCTGGCCGGCATGTCTGTCGATTACTACACCCGCCTGGAGCAAGGACGCGGGCCGCGGCCGTCGCAGCAGGTCATCCTGGCGCTGGGCCGGGCGCTGCGGCTGCAATCCGACGAGCTCGCCCACCTGCACTATCTGGCCGGCCAGGTCCCGCAGCTGCCGCCGCGGCCGGAGTCGGAGGTCCGGCCCGGATTGCTGCGCCTGCTGGACCGGCTGGACGACACGCCCGCGCTGATCTGCGACGCCAAGTACGACGTCCTGGCGTGGAACGCTATGGCCACCGCCCTGCTCGGCAACTTCGCCGCGCTGCCGCCCGACGGCCGCAACGTCATCTGGCGATTCTTCACCCACCCCGCCGCCCGCGCCCGGTATGACGAGGCCGGGGCACGGCAGTTCGCCCGGGGGTCGGTTGCTGACCTGCGTGCGGCCGCCGCCCGCTATCCGCGCGACGCCGGCATCCGCCAGCTCGTTACGCGTCTTCAGCAGGCCAGCCCGGACTTCGCGGCACTGTGGGCGCAGCGCGACGTCCGGGTCCGCCGGTCTACCTGCAAGCGACTGTGCCATCCGGCGCTGGGGTGGCTCGAGCTGGACTGCGATGCGCTGCATGACCCGGACCGTGACCAGTGGCTGATCCTGTATACCGCCGCGCCCGGCACCCCGTCGCACGACGCGCTGCGCGAGCTCCGCCGGGCTGCGGCCACGCCGCTGGAGTCGCGGGCCTGACAGGCCGCACCCGGCTTGCCCCGGATATGACAGCGCCCCCGGCGAGCTGCTGCTCCCGAGGGCGTGCCATGGGCCGGTGCGGGGTCGCCTCGCGGCGAGTGGCGCATCGCGGCTCCAGCCGGACGGTATTCC
>DASUBV010000385.1:0-6899 GCA_035763085.1 Streptosporangiaceae bacterium
GTGTCCACGGCCGTTCAAGATGACGATGTAGGCGCAGGTTTGCGTCACTGACGTTGCGGATGTGGTGAGGGCGGTCCTTCGGGGTTGTCCTTTTTCGTGTGCGTCGGCACGGTGAGCACGTCGGACAGCGGACGGCCCTCCCGTGTCTTCGTTTGGCAGCGAGACGGGAGGGCCGCGGGTGACGCGCGGAGGCGTCGTGCTCACGGTAAACGGTGACAGGGATGTAGTCGAGCGGCAGCTGGCGGCCGGGGAGCTTTCGTGCCCGTCGTGCGGCGGGGCGCTCGGGGGGTGGGGGAGCTCGGTGACGCGGCCGGTCCGGCAGCTGGTCGGGCCGGACGAGCTGGTGACGCCGCGGCGGTCGCGGTGCCGGCGCTGCGGGGCGACGCACGTGCTGCTGCCTGCGCGGTTGCTGTGCCGGCGGGCCGATGCGGGGGCGGTGGTCGGGCGGGCGGCGGAGGAGAAGGCGGCCGGGGCGGGGCACCGGAAGATCGCGGAAGGGCTCGGCCGCCCGGCCTCGACGGTGCGGGGCTGGCTGCGGGCGCTGGCACGGAACGCGGGCCGGGTGCGGGAGCTGTTCACGTCGCTGGCGGCGTCGCTGGTGACCGATCCGCCGCTGCCGGCGCCGGGAGGGTCGCCGCTGGCGGACGCGGTCGCGGCGGTCGCTGCTGCTGCCGCCGCCGCGGCGCTGGTGCCGGGCACGGTCGCGGCGGCGCGGTGGGAGCTGGCGTCAGCGGTGACGTGCGGGCTGCTGCTGGCCCCGTCATGGCCGTCGCGCCTGGCAACGCGAGCCGGCGTCTGGGCGGCGGCACGCTGAGCCGGAATCCTCGGTGACGCCTGGTTCACGGCGTTTTCACCGAGGAAGGAGAGCCCATGTCCGGGGCTGAGGAGGAACGGAAGAGGGCGGCGCGCGCCGAGCAGGTCGCGCTGTTCCGCTACCAGCTGATCAGGGAGGCCGCCGACCCGGCGCTGAGCACGCGGCAGCGCGGCCGGATGGTCCGCGAGATCGTGTCGGGGGCGCACGAGGGGCCGTTCGGGGAGCCGGTGACGTTGTCGCGCTCCACCGTTGACCGGTGGATCCGCGCCTGGCGGGAGGGCGGGTTCTCCGCGCTGGTCCCCCCGGCCCGGCAGGTGATGCTCCGCACCGACGCGGAGGTGCTCCAGATGGCGGCCGGGCTGAAGCGGGAGAACCCGGCCCGGACCGCGGCGCAGGTCCGCCGGATCGTGTGCAAGGCGTGCGGCTGGTCGCCGTCGGTGCGGACGCTGCAGCGGCACTTCGGGCGGCTGGAGTTGCGCGCCCGGCCGGACGGCTCACCGCCCGCCGTGTTCGGCCGGTTCGAGTGCGCGGCGCCGAACGAGATGTGGACCGGGGACGCGCTGCACGGCCCGCAGGTCGCGGGCCGGAAGGCCTACCTGTTCTGCTTCCTCGACGACCACTCGCGGGCGGTGATGGCCGCCCGCTGGGGCTACTTCGAGGACTCGGTCCGGCTGGCCGCCGCGCTGCGCCCGGCGCTGGCCGCCCGCGGCGTCCCTGCCCGGCTCTACGTTGATAACGGGTCGGCGTTCTGCGACGCGGCGCTGAAGCGGGCCGCGGCCCGGCTGGGGATCAAGATCACTCACAGCGCGCCCGGACGACCCCTCTTAACCGGCCAACCCTAGCCATCGGAGAGGACGCGACACGTCGGTGAGCTGCGGATACTTGATTTGAGGCGGAACAGGTGGCGTAACGTTCGTCGCCATGAGTAACGACTTGCCGTCGATCCGTGCCGCCGAGGTCCGTGCCGGGCGCTGGGAGCTGACGGGCGCGGGCGGGCTGACGCTGGCCAACGACTACCTGGGCTACGTGGCCGACCGCGGGTACTCGCCCCGGACGGTCCGGGCCTACGCGTTCGACCTGCTGCACTTCGCCCGCTGGCTCGCCGGGGATGGCACGAGCCTGGAGGCCGTGACCGCGGACGTGCTGCTGCGCTACCTGGCGGCGAACCGCACCGAGCGGCGTGGCGGGCTGCCCGCGACCGTGATCCCGCTGGCCCGCGGCAGCGCATCCGGGTTCGCCCCGGCCACGATCAACCGGCGGATGGCGGCGATCTCCGGCCTGTTCGGCTTCCGGTCGATGCGCGACCCGGACGCGGCGAACCCCGTGCCTGCGGGTGCGGCGGCGCGGCGGACCGCTCGGGGCGAGCGCAGCGGCCTGCTCGGTCACCTGGGCCGGCCGAAGCCGCGGTCAAAGCTGCGGGTCCGCGAGCCGCGGCGGCTGCCGCGCGGCCTGGACCGCGCCGAGGTGGCCGCGCTGCTGGGCAGCTTCCGCACCGACCGGGACCGGGCGATCGCCGGGCTGATGCTGCTGTCCGGTCTGCGCTCAGCGGAAGTACTCGGGCTGCGGGTCGCCGACGTCGACATCGCACGGGGCTGGGTGCGGGTGACCGGCAAGGGCGACAAGGAACGCCGGGTGCCGCTCGACCCCGACGTCGCCGGGCTGATCCAGTCCTACCTGCTCGCCGGCCGGCCTGAAACCGCGTCCGGTGTGCTGTTCGTCGCGGCGAAGGGCCCGCATCGCGGGCAGCCGCTGACCCCGGCCGGGCTGCGCCGGGTATTCCGCTACCACCGGGAGATCTCCGGGGTGGCGGCCGGGCACCCGCACGCGCTGCGGCACACCTTCGGCACCGCCCTGGCCGAGGCCGGCACCGACCTGGCCGTCCTGCAGGCGCTGATGGGGCATGATCACGTCGATTCGTCGGCCGCCTACATTCACCTCGCGCCAGCGCACGTGCGCGCCGCCTACGATGCTGCCCGGGCCCGGCAGCGCGCGATTCAGGCTGGTCGCTGATGCCTCCCGTGAAGACGGCGGTGCCTGGGCAGGCCGCCGGGGTTTACGCGGCATACATGAGCTGGCTCGCGGCTCGCGGTGTCGGCAATCACACCTTCGAGAGCGGGGCGCGCTGCTTCCTGGCCCGCTGGCCCGACCCGCAGGCGTGGGCGGG
Organism: Streptosporangiaceae bacterium; assembly: GCA_035763085.1. Classification (GTDB taxonomy): domain Bacteria; phylum Actinomycetota; class Actinomycetes; order Streptosporangiales; family Streptosporangiaceae; genus DASUBV01. The sequence goes on from DASUBV010000385.1 coordinate 2,979, forward strand.
CCTGCCGCTTGAGCAGCGGCTGGCCGGCACCCGGCCCCACCTGCAGCCGCTGCTGAATTTCCTGATGCTGCACCGGCACCTGCGGCCTGGTTACGACTACCTGCTGGAGCGGAAGCTGACCGCGATCTTGCGGGAGGCGCAGGCCAGTCCGCTCAGCCCGGACCTGGCCCGGTTCACCGCCGCGGCCGAGGCGCTCGGCTACGCGCAGCGGACCCGCACCGGGATGGCATCCCAGATCGCGGTCCGCATGCTGATCCAGACCGGCCGGGGACTCGGCGAGCTGGCCGACGATGACTTCACCGCGTTCGGGCAAGCGGTCACCGAACGAGAGGAACGCCTGGGCTGCGACCTGGGCCACTACCACCGATCGCTCTACGCATCCCGCGCAGTCGCCTACCACCTCGGCGCGCCCGCCGAGCCGGCCCCGAAACGGTCCACGCCGGGCCGGTGGAGCTGGGAAATGCACTTGTCCGGGGTCCCCGGCCAGGTCCGCAAGCCGATGACCGCCTACCTGGAGCGGCTGCAAGGGACCCTGGCCCGGTCCAGCGTGCAGGGAACCGCCTCCGAGCTCGCGCACTTCGGCCGGTTCCTCGCCCGGTGCGACCCGGGCCTGGCCTCGCTCGCGGAGCTGGACCGGCAGCAGCACATCGAGCCCTACCTGAACGAGGTCGCCGCCGCGGTCAACCACCGCACCGGGACGCCGATCGCCGCCTCCACCGCCAAGCAGCGGATCCAGTCCGTCGGGTCGTTCCTGGACGCCATCGCCGAGTGGGGCTGGCCCGAGGCCCCGGGCCGTCGGCTCATCTTCCCCCGCGACGCGCCGAAGCTGCCGCACCCGCTGCCCCGCTACCTTCCCCCGGACCGGGAACGCGCGCTGCTGGCGGCGCTGGAGAGCTCCCCGAACCGGCTCCGCGCCGACGCGCTGCTCCTCCTGCGCGCCACCGGCATGCGCATCGGCGAGCTCACCATGCTCGAGCTCGACTGCCTGCACGAGGTTCCCGGACAGGGCGCCTGGCTGAAAGTCCCGCTCGGGAAGCTGCTCACCGAGCGGATGGTGCCGATCGACGAGGAGACCGTCGAGATCATCGACCGGATCACTGAATACCGCTCCCCGGGCCGGCCGCTGCGGCACCCGCGCACCGGCAAGCTCGCCGACTTCCTGCTCACCCACCAGGGACGGCGGGTCTCCGCCGACAGCATCCGCGAGGAACTGCACCGCGCCGCCGCCGAAGCCGGCCTGGACGGCGTAGTGCCCCACATGCTCAGGCACACATACGCCACCGCCCTGGTCAACGCCGGCTGCTCGCTGCAGGCCCTGATGGCACTGCTCGGGCACGTGTCCGCTGAAATGAGCCTGCGCTACGGCCGGCTGTTCGACGCGACCGTCCGCGACGAGTACCAGCGGGCACTGACCCAGGCCAAGGCCCAGCTCGGCCCAGTGCTGCCCGCCGACCGGACCCAGCTCCCCGTTGCCGCCATCACCAGCGGGAACTGGCGCGACGCGCCGCTGCTCAAATCCCGCCTGGCCGGCGGCTACTGCCTGCGGGCCGCCGCCCAGGGCCCCTGCGCCTACGCCAACATCTGCGAGCACTGCCCCAACTTCCGCAACGACGCCAGCTTCCTGCCCATCCTGCAACTCCAGCGTGCTGACACCGAGGCCCTCGCCGCTGACGCGGCGGCCCGCGGCTGGAGCGACGAGGCCGCCCGCCACCGCCGTCTCCTCGAACGGCTCGACACGCTCATCAGCCAGGCCGATGCCAGCTGACAACGAGCGCATCGCCCGCACGGAAACGGCCTGCGCCGAGCTGTCCGCGGCCGGAGAGCCCGTGACGTTCGCAGAGGTCGCGACCCGCACCCAGATCAGCCGGACCACCCTCTACCGCCGCCCGGACCTGCGCGCCGTCATCGAAGAACACCGCTCCCGGGGCCAGAACGCCAGCACGCTGACCGGACTCGCCGTCCAGATCGAGCAGATGCGCCGCAGCCTCGAAGCCGTCGCCGCCAAAGTCCGGCACCACGAAGAGACCATCCGCCGCCTCGAACGCGCACGCCGAACCGGGCAGTAACCGCCAGCTCCATGCAGGGTTATCCACAGGAGAAACCGAAGTTGGCCGGTTAACCTGAAGGGCGCGGTAAAATCGAACGTTTTTTCAGGACGGTGCGAGAGGAGTTCCTGGTCGAGGTCGGCGACGGGTCGCGGGTGCGGGGCCTAGCGGAGCTGAACGGGCTGTTCACCGCCTGGTGCGAGAGCGTCTACCATGCCCGGCCGCACTCGGAGACCGGGCAGCCGCCGCTGGAGCGGTGGCTGGCCGGGGCGCCGTTCCCGGTCCCGGAGCCCGCGGCGCTGCGCGAGGCGTTCCTGTGGTCCGAGCGCCGGCTGGTCCGCAAGGACGCGACGTTCAGCCTGTTCGGCGGCCTCTACCAGGCCGGCGACCTGTCCCTGGCCGGGCGGAAGGTCGAGTGCGTGTTCGACCCATTCGACCTGTCGCTGATCGAGGTCCGCTGGAACGGGGCCCCGCACGGGCTGGCGGTCCCGCAGCGGATCGGCCGGCATTCGCACCCGAAGGCGAAGCCCGAGCAGCCGGGCACCCCGCCGCCGCCGACCGGGATCGACTACCTCGCCCTGATCAGGGCCGAGCACGAGCAGGCCGCCCGGGACCGGATCCGCTACGACGCCCTCGCCGGCGGCGGGGACCAGGACGAGGCGGAGGGCGGCCGGTGACCGCCGTCCCGGCCGCGCAGGTCAGCGCCGTGCTCGCCTGGGCCGCCCGGCTCACCGCCGCCGGCCCGCGGGCCGGCGCCGCCGAGACCGCTGCCTACCTCACCGCCAAGGCCGCCGTCCTGGAGCGCATCGCCGCCGAGCGCGCCGCAGGCGGCTGGAGCCCCGAAGACACCGAAGCCGCCCGCGACGCCGCCACCCGGGCCCGCGAGGCAGCCGACACCGCCGCGCTGGCAGCCGCCGCCGGCGTCACCAGCCTGGAGGACTGACCGTGATCGACCTGAAGAACCACTACGGGTTCACCCGCACCCCGTTCGGCAAGGACCTCGCCCCGTCCATGCTCTGCCGCTACCCCGCCCACGCCGAGGCCGTCGCCCGCATCACCTGGTGCGCCCGCGAGCGCGCCCTCGGCGTGATAACGGGCGAGGTCGGCGCGGGCAAGACGGTGGCAGCGCGCGCCGCGGTCGCCGCGCTCGACCAGACCCGCCACACCCTCCTCTACCTGCCCGACCCGACGACCGGCACGAGGGGGATCCACCACCACGTGGTCACGTCGCTGGGCGGCCGGCCCGCCCACGGCTCCGCCGAGCTCGCCGCCCAGGCCGCCGCCCTGATCGCCGCCGAGCAGGGCGAGCGGGGACGCCTCCCGCTGCTGGTCATCGATGAGGCCCACCTGCTGTCGCACGCCCAGCTGGAGGCGGTGCGGCTCCTCACCAATTCCGAGATGGACGCGGCCAGCCCGCTCGCCTGCCTGCTCATCGGCCAGCCCACCCTCAGGCGGATGATCAGGCTGCGCGTGATGGCAGCCCTCGAGCAACGGGTCGGGCTGAAGTACGCGATGCCCGCCATGACCGCCGAGCAGACCGCCGGCTACATCACCCACCACCTGCAGCTCGCCGGCCGGTCCGACACCATCTTCTCCGATGACGCGATGGCCCTCGTCCACGACGCCGCCCGCGGCCTCCCGCGGGCCGTCAACAACATCGCCACCCAGGCCCTCGCCGCCGCCATGGCCACCCGCAAGAACATTGTCGACGAGCAGTCCGCACGGGCAGCCGTCAGCGAGATCACGTCAGACTGAGCACCACCGCGCCAGCCTGCACACCAAGGCCCCGCCGGCTAACGCCGGCGGGGCCTTCTTCACCCTCGCTCATCCTCACCGCGAATGACGCCGTCATCCTCATCCTGAATGACCGTGCACA
>DASUBV010000386.1:0-21607 GCA_035763085.1 Streptosporangiaceae bacterium
AGGGTCTCGTGGCACATCCGGCGGCCCCAGACCGCGGCCGGCCGCTGCGTGCCGAACGCCCACACCGGCGCCGTCCCCGCCTCGCTGACCGCGCCGGCCAGCTGCCGGGCCCCGGCGGTCAGCCACGGTGCCTGCCGGGCCGGCTCGTCAGGCAGCCGCCCGTCGGGCACCTGGCGGAACGGGATGAACTCAGCCGACCGGGTGGCGGTGATCGCCGCCGCCCAGCGGTGCGCCCGGCCGACGTGCGTGGCCAGCTGGCGCAGGGTCCACTCGGGGCAGGTCGGGATCGGCAGGCTGAGGTCCCCGGCGCTGACCAGGGCGGCGATGGCCGCGGTGCTGCTGGTGATCTGGCTGAAGTAGCGCTCCGCGCTCAGCTGCGTCATGCCCGTCCTCTGCACGTCGGCTGCCGTCACCCTACCGGGGAAGCCAGCGGGACTAAACGGGCCGGCGCGCCGGTTCGGTTGTACGTGAAGCCCATCGATGTCCCGCTTTCTGTCCTGGACCTGTCCCCGGTCGCCGCCGGGACCACCGCCGGCCAGGCGCTGCGCCAGACCACGGCGCTGGCCCGGCGCGCCGAGCAGCTCGGCTACCGCCGGTTCTGGGTCGCCGAGCACCACAACATGCCGGCCATCGCCAGCTCGGCCCCGGCGGTGCTGCTGGCCCACCTGGCCGCCGCCACCTCGGCCATCCGGGTCGGCTCGGGCGGGGTGATGCTGCCCAACCATGCCCCGCTGGTGGTGGCCGAGCAGTTCGGCACGCTGGAGGCGCTGCACCCGGGCCGGGTGGACCTGGGCATCGGCCGGGCGCCCGGCACCGACCAGCTGACCGCGCTGGCGCTGCGGCGCACCACCGAGGGCCTGTCCGCGGAGCAGTTCCCCGAGGAGCTCAGCGACCTGATGGCGTACTTCACCGGCGAGCAGACGCGCTGGCCGATCCTGGCGATGCCCGGCCGCGGCGACCGGCCGGACATCTGGCTGCTGGGCTCCAGCGGCTACAGCGCCCAGCTGGCCGGGCTGCTGGGGCTGCCGTTCTCCTTCGCCCACCACTTCAGCGCGGCCAACACCGAGCCGGCGCTGGCGCTGTACCGGGAGAACTTCCGGCCCTCGCGGTGGCTGGACAAGCCCTACGCCATGGTCGCGGTCGCGGCCATCTGCGCCGACACCGACGAGCAGGCGCAGTTCCTGTCCGGGCCGGCCGCCCTGTCGTTCCTGCACCTGCGCCAGGGCCGGCCGCAGCCGCTGGTCACCCCGCAGGAGGCGGCGGCCTACCCGTTCACCGATCAGGAGCGGCAGCTGGCCCGGCAGCGGTTCGCCGAGCAGGCCGTCGGCTCCCCGGACACCGTCCGCCGCCAGCTGTCCGGCCTGCTGGAGCGCACCGGCGCCGACGAGCTGATGCTGACCGCCCAGGTCTATGACCTGGCCGCGCGGACCCGGTCGCTGGAGCTGATCGCCGGGAAGGTCGCCGCCTAGGCACCCGGCCGCCGGCCGGCGCGGCCGCCGTCCGCGCTGGCCCTGGCCGCTGTCCCGGTCAGCCCAGCGGGAACGCCGCGGCCTGCGCCCACCGCCCGCCGGCCGAGCGCCGGGTGATCAGGGTGACCGCCGTGGCCCGGCCCTCGACCGGCAGGCACGCGCGGACGGCCTCCTCGGCGGCGCGCAGGTCGGCGGCCGGCCGTGCCTCGCCGACGGTCAGGTGCGGGATGTCCTCATCGAAGGCGCCCGCGTACGGCGGGCACTGCGGGAAGGCCGCGGCCACCCGCCGGGTCAGGGCCCGGAACGGCCCGGGGTCCTGCGGGCCGAGCCAGAGCACGTCCTCGCCGAACCAGCCGGCGTGATCGAGCCGGAAGCTGAAGGCGGGAACGCCGGCGAACAGCTGCTCCAGCTGGGCCAGGACGGCGGCCCCGATCTGTCCCGGCGGCAGGAACGGGAACAGCACCGTGATGTGGGCGGGGACGCCCAGCGCCGCGCTGGCGTCGAGCCGGGCGCGGTGCTGGCGCACGGCCGGCTCCGCGCCGGGAACGGTCACGATCAGGCCGCTGGCCGGGCCGGGGCGTGCCACGGGGCGGCCCTAGGCGTCCGAGGTGCGGGCGATGGTGGCACGGGCCCGGCGCACCGAGATGCGCCCGGAGTCGGGCAGCACGTCATCGATGAAGTCGTAGGCCGCGGCCAGCTCGGCGGCGGCCGCCGAGCCGTCGCCCGCCCGCGCGCGGGTCCCGGCCAGCCAGTCGATGACGTCGCCCCAGCCCGGCGCGGCCAGCGAGCCGCCCACGTACTGCACCGACAGCGCCGCGCACAGGTTGGCGAACTGCAGCCGCTGGCGCAGCGGCCACTCGCGCAGCGAGGCGTGCACGAACGCGGCGGCGAACACGTCCCCGGCACCGGTCGGGTCGTGCGCGTTGACCGGCAGCGAGGGCACCCACTCGTGCTCGCCGGTGATGGAGTCGATGCCGATGGCGCCCTGCCCGCCGCAGGTGACCACCGCCACCGGCACCTTCTCCGACAGTGCCTGGGCGGCGTCCATCGGGTCATCGGTGCGGGTGTAGGCCATGGCCTCGACGCTGTTGGGCAGGAAGGCGTAGAAGTCCTCGAGCTGGCTGAGCACGCACGGCGGCCATTTCTCGTCCTGGTCCCAGCCGGTGTCGGCGAACAGCAGCGTGCCCGCGGCCTTGGCCTCGCGGTACCAGTCCCGCGGCTCGGGGTCGAGGTTGGCGAACGCCGCCCGGCAGTGCGGCGGGGTGCCGAACAGCTGGTCGTCGGGAACCGGCGCGGGATGGCAGTGGGTCAGCAGCGCCCGGTCCCGCTCCACCACCATCGAGATGGTCACCGGCGAGTGCCACCCGGTGAACCGCCGGGAGCTGCCCAGGTCGACCCCCTCCTGCTCGCTGAGCGTGGACCAGCAGAAGTCCCCGTAGACGTCATCGCCGAACGCCGCCGCCAGAGTCGTCCGCACGCCCAGCCGGCTGGCCGCGATGGCCAGGTTGGCGATGCCGCCCGGGCACGAGCCCATCCCGGTGGAGTAGTGCTCGGTGCCGCCGGTCGGCAGCGCGGGCAGCCCGGTGAACACGACGTCGAAGAACACGGTGCCGTGCACGAACAAGTCGAACTGGTCCTGGTCGTGCTGGTCGGTCATGCTGGGCCCCTCGGTCCGGCGGATCGCTTCCGCATCTGTCGATATATGCGCTATATAACGGGACATTATTGTTGTGACCACAATCGGGCTGGTGCGAATCTGCTGGCACTGGCCCGGAGTACGAGGCTGGAAACGGAGACCAGGTGGACTACGACAAGCGGGCGGCCGCTTCGATGTGGATGCGGCAGCGTAACGCCATCGCGGCGGTCGGCGCTATAGCGGCCCTGGCGGCCGTCGCGGCCGGCTGCGGATCATCAGCGCCGTCGGCCGGCGGCGGCTCGGGCAGCTCCGGCAAGCCGGCCAGCATCACCTACTGGACATCCAGCAGCCAGGCCGAGATCAAGTGGCTGGACAGCCACTTCAACGCCACGCACAAGAACATCCACGTGCAGGGCCAGTACGTCGCCAGCGCCGATGACACCACCGCCAAGGAAGTCGCGGCGATCAAGTCGAACACCGAGCCCAACGCGGTCCTCGGCCAGGACCCGGCCGCGCTGCCGCTGCTGGCCGAGAGCGGCAAGCTCATCGACCTGAAGCAGCCGCTGGCGGCCGAGACCAACGCCCTGTACCCCGGCATCAAGTCGGCGCTGTTCTACCAGGGCCACCAGCTCGGCCTGGCCCTCGGCGGGGTCGGCGACTACGTGCTGTTCTACAACAAGAAGGACTTCAAGCAGGCCGGCATCGCCAGCCCGCCGGCGACCTGGTCGCAGCTCGAGGCCGACGCCGTCAAGCTGTCCGACCCGGCCAAGCACCGCTACGGCTTCTATGTCCCGCTGGGCTCCTCGGAGTGGATCAGCTACGACTGGGAGTCCATGCTGTGGTCCAACGGCGGCCAGTTCCTCAACTCCCAGGGCAAGGTCGGCTTTGACAGCCCGGCCGGCGTCGCCGCCCTGACCACCTGGGTCAACCTGCTGCGCAAGGACCACGCCGCGCCGACCACCAGCTTCGCCCAGGCCGGCAGCTACGACGGCGCCCCGGCGTTCGCCAGCAACGCCGTCGCGATGATCATCGACGGCGCGTGGGCGCTGTCGCCGTTCAACACCGCCAAGATCGACTACGGCGTGGCCGAGGTCCCGGCCGGCACCTCCGGCCACTCGGCGACCGGCATCGGCATCGGCGTGGCGTCGGTGTTCCGCAAGAGCCCGGCCGCTGACGCCGCGGCCATCCAGTTCGTCAAGTGGCTGGGCACGCCGCAGGTCGGCGCCTACCTCGACGCCACGAACATGGGCCTGCCCAGCTCGCCCGACCAGCTCAGCCAGCCGGCGGTCAAGAAGGAGATTGCCAGCCTGCCGACCTACCAGGTGTTCGCCGACCAGCTCAAGACCGGCCAGTCCCGGCCGACCATCCCGGCCTACGCGGCGATCTCCCAGGCCCTGTCAGACCAGATCAGCGCTGCGCTGAGCGGCAAGGTGACGCCCGCCCAGGCGCTGGCCAAGGCGGCCGCCGCGGGCAACAACGCCATCGCCGCCGGCGCCGGCTCCTAGCGCGTGACCAGCTGGATACAGCCGCGCAGCTCGATCGCCCCGGACGCCCGGCCCCGCCGCTCCCGCGCCAGCGGGCCGCGGCGGGCCGGGCGGCCCGGCTCCGGCCAGTACAGCGGCGCCCGGCTGCACGGCTGGCGGCGGCTGACGCCCTACCCGTTCGTGGCGCCGGTACTGGCGCTGACCGTGCTGTTCTCGGTGTTCCCGCTGGTACTGGTGCTGCGCCGCAGCCTGTACGCGGGCAACATCTTCGACACCAACCTGCGCTTCGCCGGGCTGGCGAACTACCGGCTGGTGTTCGCCACCGGCGGCGGCCACGCGCTGATCGTCACCGCGGTGTTCACCGCCGGGTTCGTCGCGGTGTGCATGCTGGCCGGGATGGCCATCGCGCTGCTGCTGGACGTGCGGCTGCCGGGCCTGACCGCGGTGCGCGCGCTGTTCGTCATCCCGCTGGTGGTGCCGCCGGTGGCCACGGCGTTCATCTGGTTCACGCTGTTCCAGCCGGACACCGGGTTCTTCAACCGGGTCCTGGTCGCCCTGGACCTGCCGCAGGCCACGCTGTCCACGCCCGGCACGGCGCTGATCGCCGTCATCGGGTTCGGCGCCTGGCAGTTCTTCGGCGAGGTGGTGCTGCTGTACCTGGCGGCGCTCAAGTCACTGCCGCGTGACGTGCTGGAGGCGGCCAGCGTGGACGGCGCCGGGGCGTGGGCCCGGCTGCGCCGCATCCGGCTGCCGCTGCTGCGCCACCAGACCGCGCTGATCGCCGTCATCGCGACGCTGACCGGGCTGCAGACCTTCACCCAGATCTACATCCTGACCAACGGCGGCCCGCAGGGTGCCACCCAGACCGCGCTGTACTACGTCTACCAGGAGGCGTTCGGGCTGGGCGCGTCCGGCTCGGTCGGCGCGGCCGACGCGATGGCGGTGCTGCTGTTCGCGATCTCGCTGCTGGTCACGATCGCCCAGCTGGTCATCGTCAGCCGCGCGCAGCGGGCGCAGGCGTCATGAGCCGGCTGCCGCTGGCGGCCCGGATCGCCGTCTACTTCCTGGTCGCGCTGTCGGCGCTGGCCGTGCTGTTCCCGCTGCTGTGGATGGTGGCCTCCGCGCTGAAGTCCAACGGCGAGATCATCAACCCGCGCTCGCCGCTGATCCCGGCGGACCCGCAGTGGTCGAACCTGTCCAGCGCGTGGAACGCGGCCCCGTTCGGCCGGTTCTTCCTCAACACCGCGATCTTCTCCGCGGTCACCACGGCCGGGCAGATCGCCACCGGCATGCTGGCCGGCTACGCGTTCGCGATGTTCAGCTTCCCGGCCAAGCGGGTCTTGTTCTACCTGGTCCTGTCGGGACTGATGATCCCGTTCACGGTGGTGCTGGTCCCGGTCGTGCAGCTGCTGGCCGACGTCGGGTGGATCAACACCTACCAGGGCCTGATCGTGCCGAACCTGGCCTCGGCGCTGGGCTGCTTCCTGTTCCGGCAGTTCTTCCTGGGCACCCCGCTGGAGCTGGCCGAGGCGGCGCGGATCGACGGAGCCAGCGAGTGGCGGATCTTCCTGCGCATCTACGCGCCGCTGGCCACCCCGATGACCGCGGCGTTCACCACGATCGCGTTCCTGCAGAACTGGAACAACTTCCTGTTCCCGCTGGTGGTCACCAGCAGCGAGAAGCTGATGATGATCTCCCAGGGCCTGACCATCTTCGAGGGCCAGCTCAATCAGGTCTCGTGGAACCTGCTGATGGCCGGATCGCTGATCGCGGTGGTGCCGGTGCTGATCGTGGCCATGTTCGCGCAGCGCAAGGTGGTGGACGGCCTGACCCTGGGCGCCATCCGCTGACCTGGCCGGCCCGCGGCCGGGCTAGCCGCCGTGCAGCAGGCCCAGCGGGCCTGGCGCGGGGAGCGCGATGGTGACGACGGTGCCGCCGGGGGCCTGCCAGATGCGCGCCCGCGCCAGGTAGGGCGCGTGCTGCTGGCGCAGGTAGCCGCGCAGCCAGAGCGCGTAGCCGGCTCCGGCCGGCCCGGCCCTGGCGGCCAGCCGCGCCAAGCCCAGCGGCAGCTGCGGGTCGGCGCGCGGCCCGGTGCCGCCGAAGGCCAGCACGCGCACCGGGCGGGCGGCGGCCAGGGCCGGCAGCAGGAGCAGCAGCCGGGCGTCGACCTGACCGCGCGCCAGCGCGGCGCGGGCCTGCGCCGAGACCTGCAGCCGGCGGCTGGCCAGCAGCCGCGCGCCGGCGTGGCGGCGGGCCTCCCGGTCGCGGCGCAGCGCCGCCAGGTAGGCGGCTGACCCGCCGGGCGCCACCACCCGGATGGCGATCTGGCTGCCCCCCGACCCGAACCGGGCCAGTGCCAGCGGCGCGTAGCCGGCCGTCAGCCGGGCACCGAGCCGGGCCCGCAGGTCGGGCGTGGCGACCACGACGCCGGCGCCCGCCGGGTCGGCTGCGCCGGCGCCGAGCACCAGCAGGCGGGCCGCGGGCAGCCCGGCGGCCCGCAGCGCGCCGCACCTCCGGATGCTGCAGGCGACCACGGCGCTGCGGCTGACCTCCCGGGCCACCCAGCGCGCGGCCTGGCCGCGGGCCGCGGCGGCGGCCTGCACGGCCGCGCCGCCGCGGCGGCCGTGGTGCTTCCCGGCGGCCTCGCGGACGCCGGTGACGACCACGGCGGCCGCGATCAGGACAGCGCAGGCAGCCAGCAGGCTGGCCGGGAGCTGCAGCTGCCGCCGCGGCCGGCTGCCGGGCCGGCCGGCCGGCAGCTGCTGATCTGGCGGCCCGGCGGCGGGCGGGCCGGAGACGGCCGGCGGCGGCGTCCCGGACGGCGACCGGGTGACGGCGCCGTGCCGGCGGGCCGTGACCGCGGCCGGGTCGGCGGCGGGCGGCGGGACGGCCCGGGTCGCGGCGGCCGCGGGCCGCACGGCGGACGGCGGCGGCCGGCCGGGAGCGGCGGCCGTGGCGGTGATCTCCGGCCCGGCGCCGTGCGGCGGGTCCGCGGGCTCAAGGTCACCGGGGATGAGCGGGCCGCCGAACGTGAGCGGGTCCACCAGCGGCGGGCCGGCGGACGGCGGGCCCGGCAGCGGTCCCCGCATGGCCGGCAGCGGACGCGTCGGCTGCTCGCCCGGCGAGCCGTGCTGATCGTCTGCCATCAGCCGCCCCCCCGGGCTGAATCGCTCCTGCAGTGCCAGGGCAGCACACATGACATCGGAGTTTCAACCAGAATCGGTGATCCGGTGCCTGTTTCCGGCGGGCCCGGCAACGGCGGGCGCTCACCGCGGGACTGCCTGGCGCGGCCGCGGACCGTGCCGGCCCGCGGCCCCTCCCGGAACCCCGGCACCGGCGGCTGGGCGGGCTTTCGCTGCGCCGCCCGTCCGGTCACACTGGGACCGTGCATGACTTCGACCTGCTCGTCATCGGCTCAGGCCCCGGCGGCCAGAAGGCGGCGATCGCGGCGGCCAAGCTGAACAAGAAGGTGGCCATTGTCGAGCGCCCGGAGATGCTCGGCGGCGTGTGCCTGAACACCGGCACGATCCCGTCGAAGACGCTGCGCGAGGCGGTGCTGTACCTGACCGGCCTGGACCAGCGCGAGATGTACGGGCAGAGCTACCGGGTCAAGGACGAGATCACCATCGCCGACCTGACCGCCCGGACCCATCATGTGGTCAGCCGGGAGAACGACGTCGTGCGCAGCCAGCTGACCCGCAACCGGGTCACCATCCTGACCGGCACGGCCCGGTTCACCAGCCCCGCCTCGGTCGCGGTCTGCGACCTGAGCGGGCGCGCCCGGGAGTGGACGGCGGCCAGCATCGTCATCGCCACCGGCACCCGGCCGGCCCGGCCGCAGACGGTCGCCTTCGACGAGCGGACGATCATCGACTCCGACGGGATCCTGCACCTGGACAAGGTGCCGCGGTCGATGGTGGTGGCCGGGGCCGGGGTGATCGGCATCGAGTACGCCTCGATGTTCGCCGCGCTCGGCACCAAGGTCACCGTGGTGGAGCAGCGCGAGCGGATGCTGGAGTTCTGCGACATCGAGGTCGTCGAGGCGCTCAAGTACCACCTGCGGGACCTGGCCGTGACCTTCCGCTTCGGCGAGATGGTCGCCTCGGTGGAGTCGGTGCCCGAGGGCGCCATCGCCTCACTGGCCAGCGGCAAGCGGATCCCGGCCGACACGGTCATGTACTCGGCCGGCCGCCAGGGCCAGACCGACGACCTGGACCTGGCCAGCGCGGGCCTGGCGGCCGATCAGCGCGGCCGGATCACCGTGGATGAGTTCTTCCGCACCCCGGTGCCCAGCATCTATGCCGTCGGCGACGTGATCGGCTTCCCGGCGCTGGCCGCCACCTCGATGGAGCAGGGCCGGCTGGCAGCCCACCATGCCTGCGGGCTGCCGGTGCGCTCAGCGCACCTGCTGCAGCCGATCGGGATCTACAGCCTGCCGGAGATCAGCTTCATCGGGAAGACCGAGGACCAGCTGACCCGCGAGTGCATCCCGTTCGAGGTCGGCGTGTCCCGGTACCGGGAGCTGGCCCGCGGGCAGATCATCGGGGACTCCTACGGGGTGCTCAAGCTGCTGGTGTCACCGGAGGACCGCCGCCTGCTCGGGGTGCACGTCTTCGGCACCGGCGCGACCGAGCTGGTGCACATCGGCCAGGCCGTCATGGGCTGCGGCGGCACCGTCGACTACCTGGTGGACGCGGTCTTCAACTACCCGACGCTGGCCGAGTCCTACAAGGTGGCCGCGCTGGACGCGACCAACAAGATGCGCGAGATCGAGCGGTTCTCGCATCTGCCGCAGGGCTGAGCAAGCGAAGCGGCGCAGCGCGGCGCCGCCGGGGAGCCTGCGGGCGCCCCGGCGCGAGCGGGATGCGCAGCCAGCCGCGGCGGTGCAGCGCGGGCGACTACCCCCCGCAGCCGCAGGCCCCGCCGCAGCAGCCGCCGCCCCCGCCGCGGGGAGCCGGGTCAGGCGATCCGGCCCGGCCGCCGACGGCGACCGTCGACAGCAGCTTGACGGTGTCGTCGTGGCCCTGCGGGCACGTCGCCGGGTCGGACGCCTGGCTCATCGGCCGGGCCTGCTCGAAGGTGTCTCCGCAGGCCCGGCACCGGTACTCATAACGTGGCACGTCACACATGGTATGCCGGGCCGGGCGCTGCCTCTACACGTGGAAGGTCCAGGTCTGCGGGTGGCGCTTCTTGCCGTGGGCGTTGAACCGGGTCGGATGGTGCCGGGTGTAGACCACCGTGAGCCGGGTGAACTTCCACTGGTCCAGGTGCCCGCGCTTTTTGGCCCGCCAGAGATTGACCAGCACGTGGAACCGGCGGAAATGCCCGGCGCCGCAGCTGGGGATGCAGTTGTTCAGGTGCTCGACGCCGCTGCCGAAGGCCACGTGCCGCCAGCTCACCCAGCGCAGCCCGGTCAGGAAGTCGTTTCCGTCGCCGCAGCTGAGGACGAACTTGCGCGGCATGACCTGGCCGTGGAACTTGCAGGTGACCAGGACCACCGGGCCATTCCAGGCGGGCCTGGCCTGCGGGGCCTGGCGGGTCACCGACGCGGCGGCCGGTACCGTGCCGGCCAGCGCGATGGCGCTCGCGCAGACAGCCACCGCGGCCACGGCCTTGCTGCGGTGCAGAAATGAGAATCTCATGGGCGTTTGCCTCCTAGCAGTTTCTGGCCATTCATCTGCTAGGACGCCAGCGAGTAGCGGAAAAGGTGAGCGCGCCCGATCACGGTTGGGCATCGCTCGCCTTTTCCGGCCGCCGGGGAATGCGCGGGTGCCCGCTTCCGGGCCTGATTACGTCTGGGTCTCCTCCGGGAGCCGGGCCGGAACCCGGTTCCGCGGGCCGGGCGGAAGCCCGCCGCCGGTCCCGTGCGGCATCACGTCCTGCGCGCCGGCCCCGCCATGGCTGGCATCGCCGGCCGCGGCGGCCGCGGCGGCCGGGAGGACGGCGCCGGCGGGCGGCTCGGCGTAGATGTAGTGGCGGCCGCGGGTCATGGAGATCAGCGCGCCCGCCAGCGACAGGATGATGGCGGCGGTGAACACGACGACCAGGCCGTGGTGGAACGGGCCGGCCACCAGGTTCGGGAAGAACTCCTTGCTGGTCAGGGTGCTGGCGTTGGCCCGCGACAGCCGGGGCAGCACGTGGTAGGGCTTCAGCAGGGCGGCGATCGGGTTGTAGCCCAGGAAGGAGGCGAACAGGGTGCTGACCGGCGGCAGGTGCGAGACATGGGCGGCCACGGCGGCGGGCACGCCCCTGGCCCGCAGCCCGGCCGACAGGGTCTGTGGCAGCGCGGCGGCCAGCCCGGCGATCATCAGCGAGAAGAAGATGCCGATCGACAGGGACATGCCGGAGTTCTGGAAGGTGGAGCGCATGCCCGAGGCGGCGCCGCGGTGCCGGGCCGGGACGCTGCTCATGATGGCCGAGGTGTTCGGGGAGGCGAACAGCCCCGAGCCCAGGCCGTTGCAGCAGATGATGAGGGCGAACAGCCAGTAGGGGAAGTCGACGGGCAGCAGCAGCAGCCCGGTGAACGCGGCCGCCCCGACGACCAGGCCGCCGGTGGCGAACAGCCGCGGGCCGTACTTGTCCGACAGCCACCCGGACACCGGGCCGGCGATCAGGAACCCGGCGGTCAGCGGCAGCATGTAGATGCCGGCCCACAGCGGCGTCTCGGAGAAGGAGTAGCCGTGCAGCGGCAGCCAGATGCCCTGCAGCCAGAAGATCAGCATGAACTGCAGGCCGCCGCGGGCGATGGAGCCCAGCAGGCTCGCGGCGTTGCCGGCGGCGAAGGCGCGGATCTTGAACAGGCCGAGCGCGAACATGGGCTCGGCCGTGTGCGCCTCGACGAAGCAGAACACCACCAGGATGGCCGCGCCGCCGATCAGCCCGGACAGCACGAACGGGCTGGCCCAGCCGGTCGGGCTGGACCCGTAGGGCTGGATGCCGTAGGTGATGGCGATCAGCAGCAGGCTGGCGCCGGCGGCGAAGGTGATGTTGCCCCACCAGTCCAGCCGGGCCCGCCGGGTGGTGGCGATCTCACGCAGCTTCTTGTAGGACCAGATGGTGCCGAACACGCCGATCGGCACGTTGACCCAGAAGACGAGCCGCCAGTCGACAGCGGCCAGCAGGCCGCCGAGCAGCAGCCCGACGAACTGGCCGGAGATGCCGGCGATCTGGTTGATGCCCAGCGCCATGCCGCGCTTGTTGGCCGGGAACGCGTCGGTCAGGATCGCCGCCGAGTTGGACATCAGCATCGAGCCGCCGAAGGCCTGCACCATCCGGCCGATGATCAGCCACAGCGCGCCGCCGCCGCCCTTGAGCGGGTCCAGCGACAGCGCGATCGAGGCCAGGGTGAACACCACGAAGCCGAGGTTGTAGATCCGCACCCGGCCGAACATGTCGCCGAGCCGGCCCAGGGTGACCACCAGCACGGCCGTGACCAGCAGGTACCCGATGATCATCCACAGCAGGTAGCTGATGTTGCCCGGCGCGGAGGGGTCAAGGTGGATGCCGCGGAAGATCGCGGGCATCGCGATGATCACGATCGACGCGTCGATCGTGGCCATCGTCATGCTGAGGGTGGTGTTGGAGAGCGCGACCCACCGGTACCGGCCGCCGTGCCCGGCTGAGGCGGATCCTGCTGGTGACTGGCGGCCCTGTCCCGGGGTACTGGCTGTCGCTCTGCGCACGACGATCCACGATACCGCGAGACAGTTGCTTAACGGCAACTACTTATCTGAGCTCCTGAGCCGGGCGTGCCCGGGCTGGGGCCGGCGGACCGGGCGGCCGGGCTAGCGGCGGACGGCCATCCGGATCCGGTAGGTCCACCACCAGGTGCGCGGGCCGGGCAGGCGGCGGGCCGCGACGGCGCGCAGGGCGGCCAGGCCGATCTGCTCCTCGCTGGCGCCGGCCGCCAGCAGCGCGGCGGTGCCGCCCTGGGACAGCGCCACGCCGACCAGGCGCCCGGCGTCGCCCTGCTCGGTGGCGTGCACCGCGATCTCGGTGCCGTCCCGGAACAGCCCGCTGGACATGATCGCGTCCAGGTGCCGCTGCTTGTCGGCGCGTCGCGGGCTGAGCCCGCCGGCCGCCTCGGTGGCCCGCGCCTGGTCCTCGAAGGCCCGGTAGGCGGCATCGGTCTCGGCGTCAATGCACGGCGGCCAGTCGCAGTCGTAGGCGGCGAAGACACCGCCGGGGCGCAGGATGCGGGCGATCTCGGGCAGCGCGCGGCCGGCGTCGAACCAGTGCATGGCCTGGCTGGCGGTGACGATGTCGGCGGCCCCGGCGGGCAGGCCGGTGTCCTCGGCGGTGCCCGGCCGCACGGTGAACCGGGTCGGGCCGGCCGCGGCCGCCGCGGTGGCCGGGCTGGCGCCCGGTCCCGGCCGGGCGCCCAGCCGCTGCGCGGCCAGGGCGCGCATCTGCTCGCCCGGCTCGACGGCGATCACCTCGCGGGCCCGGCCGGCCCAGATCAGCGCAGACAGGCCGCTGCCGGCGCCCAGGTCGATGACGGCGGGCCGGGCGGTGCCCGACCACTGGGCGAGCACCGCGGCGATCTCGGCCGGGGGATGCGGGCGGACGGCGTCGTACTCGGCGGCGATCCCGGCGAACCGGGTGACGGCGTCAGGCGTGTGCGGCATGGCGGCTCCCGCGGCACCGGTCACCCCGGGCCGGCGCGCCAGGGTGGCTCGACGTCCAGCTAGTGAGTCAGATAGCTTGACGTCAAGATATTAGTCCCCGTGCCGTCCGCTGCCCGCCTGGCCCCCCGGCCGGCCCGGCCCGGCGGGCTCGATGCTGGCCGCCGTCGCGCAGTCAGCGGCGAAGGTGATCCGGGCCGCGACGTGCTCGCCGGCCAGCGCCCGCGGCATCCAGTACCGGGCGTCGTCCCACATCAGGTCGAAGGGCAGCGCGTCCTCGGGGTACCAGCGCGGCGCGATCTCCTCCGACTCGGCGGGCTCGCCGGTGAAGCAGGAGGTCAGGTAGACCTGCGCGGTCTGGTCCCACGACGGCCGCCAGGGGAACCGGAACTCGATGCTGGCCACGTGCTCCAGCATGTCGGCCGAGACGATGAGGCCCGATTCCTCCTCGACCTCGCGGGCCGCCGCGGCGGCGGGCTTCTCGCCGGGCTCGATGTGGCCGCCGAGGCCCACCCAGCGGCCCTGCCCGAAGCCGGTCTTCTTCAGGCCGAGCAGGACCTCAGGGCCGGCGGCCGTGGTACGGCGGATCAGGCACAGGCAGGTCCGGGTCAGCATGGCCAGCCAGCGTAGCCGCGCGGCCCGGGCAGTGTCTGGCGGCGCGCCGCCCGTCAGGCCGGCCCGCCGGGCTTGCGCCGCTGCGCCGCCCGCTGGCCGGGCTGCGCGCCGCGGCCGCGCGGCCGGCGGGGAGCGCGCCTAGATCTCGCCCCGGGCCATGCTGATCAGCCGGTCCAGGACGCCGCCGTTGCTGACCCGCAGGCCGTCGTGCTCGAACTCGTTGGTGACCCAGGGCCGCAGGCCCCGGACGGCGGCCGCGGTCTGCAGCGAGAACGTGACCGGCACGTACATGTCCTCGAAGTAGACCGCGGCGGCGGCCGGGACCGGGCACTCCGCCAGCCGGGCCGCGTCATACAGCCGCGGCCAGCCCTCGCGGCCGGCCAGCTCCTGCGCCGCGCCCGCCAGCGGCGCCAGCACCGGGTCGTTCTCGAACATCCAGGGGTAGATCATCTCGCCGGTGAACATCAGCGGCTCGTCGCCGTCGGTGGCACGGGCCGCGTCGAACTCAGCGAACTCGGCCCGGACCCGCTGCGCGGCCCACCGGGTGGCCGGGCCGTGGGAGTACTCAGCCTCATGCAGCAGCGCGTACAGCGGGGCCGAGGCCAGCGACAAGATCACCTCTGCCCGGGACAGGAAGTCGTCGTTGAGCTCGGCTCCGGCGAACGGGTCCTCGAGCAGGTAGTGCAGGGTGTGGCTGCCGGTGCTGGAGCCGAGCATCAGGCCCAGGGACTGGAACGCCTCGACCGTCAGCAGCATCCCGCCGGGCAGCCGGCCCGGGCTGGCGGCCAGGCTCCGCGCGACCTGCCGGGCCCGCTCGACGTCGGCCGGGTAGCGCTCGTAGTGCGCCCGGTTCTTGGCCGCGACGACCGGGTAGGTCTGCCGGTAGACATCATCAGCGGTGGTGTCCAGGCCCGGCAGCCCGCCGGTGATGAAGGCCTCGCGCAGCCCGCCGGCCGCCTGCGACAGGTAGGCCACCGTGCAGAAGCCGCCGAAGCTCTGCCCCAGCACGCTCCACGGGTCGCCGCCGGTGACCTGCGGCCGGATCAGCTCGGCGTCGGCCACGATCGAGTCAGCGCGAAAATGCGCCAGGTAGTCGGCCTGGGCCTTGGGGGAGCCCAGCGCGGCCAGGGTCCGGCGGTTGGCCGGCGTGGACCGGCCGGTGCCGCGCTGGTCGAGCAGCAGCACCCGGTACTCGCGCAGCGCCCGGTCCAGCCAGCCTTCCCGGCCGACCGGCCGCTGGGCGCCGTGCCCCGGGCCGCCCTGCAGGAAGACCAGCCAGGGCAGGTCGGCGGCGGTAGCGTCGGCGGCGACGACCTCGCGGGCGAAGATCTCGATCTGCTCGCCGCCGGGGCGGCCGTGATCGAGCGGGACGCTGAAGGTCCGGTCGGTCAGGATGGTGCCGGGCTGCCGGTAGCTCGTCATGATCGTTAACTTACCCACCCCAGATCGCCGGCGCCGCCGGCCCGGTCATCCGGGCGGGTACCCGGCCCCGGCGCCGGTATATCGTCGCGGGTAACCCCGCGCCCGGCCCCGATGACTGGATGCCGAATGACCAGATGGGAACCCGCCACGCCGCAGCCCGGCTCGCCGCCCGCCGGTCCCGCTGCCGCGATGTTCGCCGCCGACCAGGCGTCTAAGGGCGTGGGCATGGAGCTTCTCGAGGCTGCCGACGGCCGGGCCGTGCTGCGGATGCGGATCGCCCCGACGATGATCAACGGCCACGACATCGCGCACGGCGGCTACGTGTTCATGCTCGCCGACACCGCGTTCGCCTGCGCCTGCAACAGCCGCGGGCCGGTCACCGTGGCGGCCGGGGCCGACATCACGTTCCTGACGCCGGTCCGGCTGGGCGACGTGCTGACGGCCACCGCCGCCGAGCGGGTGACCTACGGGCGCAGCGGGATCTACGACGTGACGGTCAGCCGGGGCGAGGAGATCGTCGCGGAGTTCCGCGGCCGGAGCCGCACGCTGGGGTAGCTGCACGGGGCTGGCGTTCCGGTCGCCTGTGCCCGTTAGCCGTCACCGCCGCCGTGGCGGCTGCCGCCCCGGCCGCGGCTGCCGCCGTGGTCGTCGGCCCCCGGGCTGGTGGTGCCCGGCGCGGGGGCGCCGGAACCGCCGGCGACGTTGTCGTCGTTACTGATGACGTGCTGCGGGCGCCCGCCGCGGCAGGTCACGGTCACGGTCTGCTCGCGGCCGCCGGACGACTTGAACTTAATCCAGGCCATGGCGGCCGGGCCCTGCACGTAGCCGTCGGCCCGGTAGCCGGGCGTGGTGATCTGCCACGAGGTCAGCCGGGCCAGGCCGCCCGGGCACGACGCCGAGACCATGCCCGCGGCAGTGCTGAATGACGTGCGGGCGGCCGGGCCGCCGGGCTGCGCGGAGCCGGGCGGGGCGGCGGACGCGGAGACAGCCGGCCGGCGGGCGAGCTGCTGGCGGACCTGCGCCTGCGACAGGACCGGGCTGGCCGGGCCGAGCAGGTCGGTGCCCAGCAGGCTCACCGTGACGGTGATCCCGGCCGCGGCCAGCACCGCGCCGGCCAGCCACATCGCGGCCCAGGTGATCCGGCTCCTCATTGCTCTACTGTGCCCTGCGCGGGCCAGCGGGCGGGTTAACGAACTCCTAAGGCAACCCTGCGGTGCGTCCCGGGCACGGGTCCTGACCGGGATCTCGGGATACCTTCGGGGCATGCCGAAGGTGCTGATCATCGAGGATGATCCCACGATCCGCACCGCGGTCATGCGGGCGCTGGGCGGCAAGGGCTACGCCGTGGCTGCCGCGCACACGGCCATGACCGGCCTGCAGCTCGCGGTGTCCGAGCAGCCCGACGTGGTCGTCCTCGACCTCGGGCTGCCGGACCTGGACGGCCGCGAGGTGCTGCGGATGATCCGCGCGGTGAGCAGCATGCCGGTCATCGTGGCGACCGCGCGGGGCGCCGAGGCGGAGATCGTCCGGTCCCTGGACGCCGGGGCGGACGACTACGTGGTCAAGCCCTACGGCGGTGCCCAGCTGGACGCCCGGATCCGCGCCGTGCTGCGCCGGGCGGCCGGTCCCGGGGCCGATGCCCCGCTGGTGGTCGGCGGGCTGCGGGTGGACCGGCGGGCCCGGCAGGCCAGCCTGGACCGGCAGCCGCTGGACCTCACGCCGCGCGAGTTCGACCTGCTGCACTACCTGGCTGCCCGGGCCGGCGCGGTGGTGACCAAGCAGGAGCTGCTGGTGGAGGTCTGGCAGCAGCCCTACGGCGGCACCGACAAGAGCCTGGACGTCCACCTGTCGTGGCTGCGCCGCAAGCTCGGCGAGACGGCGCAGCAGCCGCGCTACCTGCACACGGTGCGGCGGGTCGGGGTGCGCCTGGCCGCGCCCGCCGGGCCCGGCCAAGCCGCGCCGGGGGAGGACGGCCCCGGTGATGCGGCCGGCCGCGGTGCGGCGGGGCCGGGTGGCGCTGATCCCGGCGCGGCGGGACCGGGCTGATGCGGCGGCGGCTCGCCGTGCTGGTCTCCGCCACGATGGCGCTGGTGCTCATCGCGTTCGTGGTGCCGCTGGCGGCGGTGATCCGGGTGCTGGCCGCCGACCGGGCCATGACCAGCGCGGCGAGCGAGGCGCAGCAGCTGAGCGCGATCGTGGCCACCGCGCCGTCGGCGGCCGGCCTGCGGGCCAGCGCCGGCCAGGTGATCAGCGCGGGAGGCCGCCCGGCGAGCGTGTTCCTGCCCGGCGGCCAGGGCGTGCTGGGCGACCCGGCGCCGCAGACGGCGGCGGTGCGGCTGGCCCGGCAGGGCATCAGCTTCACCGCCGAGGCGCCCGGCGGCCGCCAGGTCCTGACCGCCGTGGGCGGGCTCAGCGGCGGGACCGTGGTCGTCCGGGTGTTCGTCAGTGCCGCCGAGCTGACCCGCGGCGTCACCCGGGCGTGGCTGATCCTGGCCGGGTTCGGCCTGGTGCTGCTGGCGCTCGGGGTGCTCGCGGCCGGCCGGCTGGTCACCACCGTGACCCGGCCGATCGGCGAGCTGGCCCGGGTATCGCACCGGCTGGCCGGCGGCGACCTGGACGCCCGCGCCGGCGCTGCCGGGCCGCCCGAGGTCCGCGAGGTCGCGCACGGCCTCAACCACCTGGCCGGCCGGATCCGCGACCTGATCTGGCAGGAGCGTGAGTCGGTCGCCGACCTGTCACACCGGCTGCGCACCCCGCTGACGGCGCTGCGCCTGGAGACCGAGGCGCTGCCCGCCGGCGCTGACCCGCAGGGCCGCCTGGCGGATCAGGTGCAGGCGCTGGAGCGCGCGGTGACCTCGCTGATCGATGACGCGCGCCGCGGCGGCGCCGGCCCGTCCCTCAGCGACGCCGCCGCGGTGGTCAGCGAGCGCGCCGCGTTCTGGTCAGTGCTCGCCGACGACCAGGGCCGGGCCATGAACCTGGAGGTGGCCGCCGGGCCGGTGCCGGCGGGCGTGGCCGCGGCCGACCTGGCCGCCGCCATGGACGCGCTGCTGGGCAACGTGTTCGCGCATACCCCCGAGGGCACGCCGGTCACGATCCGGCTGCGGGCCAGGGACGGCGGCGGCGCGGTGATCAGCGTCGAGGACCGCGGGCCCGGCTTCCCGGCCGGCGACCCGGTCGCGCGGGGGGCCAGCGGCGGCGGCTCGACCGGCCTGGGGCTGGACATCGCCCGGCAGGCGGCGGAGGCGTCGGGCGGGTCGCTGTCGGCCGGCCCGCGGCCGGCGGGCACCGGGCCGGCCGGGGCGCGCGGTGCGCGGTGTGAGGCGGGCAGCGCCGGGGCTGGCGGCGCTGGCGGCATGCCTGACGAGGCGGGCAGTGCCGGCGGGGCCGGCGTGGCCGGCGGGGCCGGCGGGGCCGGCGCCCGGGTGGTCATGGAGCTCGGCCCGCCCGCCGCCGGCCGGGCTTAGCCAGTCCTTAGGGTTGGCGCAGGGTCTCGCTAGCCAGCCCGCCGGCACCCTTGCTGCATCGGCATTCCGCAGAAGGGAACAGCACATGCGCAAGGCAGCGAGCATCGGCATCGGCGCGGGGGCGGCTGCGATCGTCGCCCTGTCGGCGGGCGCCGCGGCGGCCGCGACCGGCGGCCCGGCGAACGGCCAGCAGGCAGGCGGGTCAGCCGCAGCCGCGGCGCCCGGCTCCGTCAGCACGCACATCACCCGGAGCCAGGCGGCGGCCATCGCCCGGGCCAAGGTGCCGCACAGCCGGGTCATCGAGATCGAGTCCGACGACCTGCACGACCGGCAGGTGTGGAAGGTCCAGCTGCGTACCGCGCACGGCCGGGTCATCGTCGACGTCGACAAGAAGACGGGCCGGGCGGTCATCATCCAGCGCGGCGGGCGCCGCGGCCCCGGTGATGCCCGGATGCCCGGCGCCGGCCACGCGACGGTGCTGGTGACCGGCCCGGGCGCTGCCGCCCGCGACGACCACGGCCGCGACTTCGGTGATGATGATGCCGCCCGGGACGCGGCTGAGCACCGCGGTGACCGCGCCGCTGAGCCCGGCGACGACCGCGGCCACGATGGCCGTCACCACCGCGGTCACGATGACCGCGGGGACGACGGGCCCGGCCACGACCGCGGGGACGACGGCCCCGGCCGCTGACCCGCGGCAGGCCTTCGCCGTGACGGCCGCCGCGGGCGGCCGTCACGGCCGCGTGGCGGGCGCCGGGGCAGCGCTGCCGGCGGCTGGCCGGGAAGTCCGCCCGCGAGCCTGATCCGCCTCGGCGAGCAGGCCATGTGGCCGGACCCCGGGAAGTGATCCACCCGGGCTGAGAGCCGGTCTTCGTCGGTGTGCGCGAGCTGGAACCTGGCTCGCCTCAGTGTTTGCGGCCTGCCAGGTGCAGCAGGCGATCTTGAGGCGTTGCCGTGCCCGGGAGGGTGTCCTGCGGGGGCGCGAAGAACGCCCGGGTGGCCGGCACCTGGATCAGCCGTTCCAGCAGCGGGCAGGTCAGCATGGCGAGGCGCTCGTCGATTCGTTCATCGAAACCGATGGCGCGTGAGACGTCCCAGGTGTGCACGGCGGCTTCGAGGACGCGGACGAGCAGTACGTCCCGCGCGGGCAGCGGGAGAAGGAAGCTGATCGTCGTGTCGAGGCTGTCCAGCCCGGCTATTGCCCCATCGAGAAGAGCCACGCCCCTGGACCAGGAGAGGTGCGGGTCGTCGCCGAGGAAGTCGTCGTCGCGGGAGGCCACGTAGTACTCGCAGTTGTCTGCCGCGAGGTTGTCGGCGTAGCGGTACTCATGGCTGACGATGTGGTTGACCAGCTGGCGGACATTCCACTGCGTGCACGGTGTCGGCCGGCCCCAGTCGTCGTCAGTGATGGCGGTCAGCCTGCGCTCGAACTGCGCCCTGGCGATAGCCAGCGCGCCGATGATCCCCTCCGTCATGTGCGGAGTCTGGCATGCGACGAGACAGCCTGCACTTGTCCCCGGCGACCGTCTCGGGACCGTTCCGGAAGGCCCAGCCGCCAGCGGGCGTGCCGCCGGACCCGTCGGGGCCGGAGACGATGCCGTCCAGGGTGATGAACTCGATGACAATGACGCTCATGATGACACCCCCTGGCTGATGCTCACCGGTACTTACCGGCGGCACCGCCCGGACTCATCGAGCTAGCCGCTGATCTCGGCGGCCAGCAGCGCGCCGAGCTCCCAGCAGCCGTCCAGGTCCGGCTTGCCGGGCTCGCCCTTGACGGTGACCGGCGGGCGGACTGCTCGCCAGCGCAGCCCCGTGGTGATCGACTCGACGGCCCGGACCGCGCCGCCGGTGTCCAGGCTGCCGTGCACGTACAGGCCGTAGGGCCGCCGCCGGGTGGCCTCCAGGCACGGGTAGTAGACCTGGTCGAAGAAGTGCTTGAGGGCGCCGGACATGTAGCCGATGTTGGCGGGCGTGCCCAGCAGGTAGCCGTCGGCCTCCAGGACGTCGGCCGCGCCCGCGGTCAGCGCCGGGCGGACCACGACGTCGACGCCCTCGACCTCATCGGTCCGGGCCCCGCTCACCGCCGCCTCGAACATGGCCTGCAGGGCGGGCGAGGGCGTGTGATGAACGATCAGCAGCCGCGGCATCAGCGCCGAGCCTAGCCGCCTCCGGGTCACGTGGCCTGACCGCGGGAGATCCCGGGCCGGCGGGGCGCCCGCCGCCCCGCCGCCCCGCTGCGCCCGCCCGGCGGCCGGCTGCCCGTGCCGGACGGGCATCCGGGGTCCTGGCGGCTTCCGGCCGGTAGCGCTACGCGCCGGTAACATGCCCGGATCGAGGCTAATGGTCTGATCTTGGTGCCAAAGCGTTATCTGCGCGTTCTTCCCGTCAAGTAGGCCGGCAACGTATAACTTGCCGCTAAGGAGGTGCCACTAATGAGAAGGATCACAGCCATGACCGCTTCCGGAGGGAGCCGGCTGCTCCGGTGGGGCGGCCTGGCGGGCGCCGCGGCCCTGGCCATCGCGGCTGCCGGGTGCGGCAGTAGCGGTGGCTCAAGCCCGTCATCGGGAGCCAGTACGCAGGCAGCAGGCCATAAGGGCGGCGTTTTCACGATCCTGGCCAACTCGGCCTTCGGGGTAGCCGACCCGGCGCAGAACTACACCCTGGAGGAGTGGCAGCTGCTCATCAATACCCATGACGGGCTGACCGCGTTCCAGAAGGTCGGCGGCGTCCCGGGTACCAAGATCGTGCCGGACCTGGCCACGTCCCTGCCCGAGCCGACCAACGGCGGGAAGACCTACACCTTCCACATCCGGCAGGGGATCAAGTTCTCCAACGGGCAGACGCTCAAGCCCAGCGACTTCGTCCGGACCTTCGAGCGGCAGTTCAC
>DASUBV010000387.1:0-16209 GCA_035763085.1 Streptosporangiaceae bacterium
CAACGCCAACCAGCTCGCCCGGGTCACGGCCATGATCGAGCGGCTCCCCGAGCACGCCCGCATCGAGATCGGCGGCAGCCGGCAGGGCGACAAGGGCTACTTCTACAGCCCGACCGTCGTGTCCGGGCTGCAGCAGGACGACGAGGCGGTCCAGGAGGAGATCTTCGGCCCGGTCATCACCGTGCAGCAGTTCAGCGCCGAGGAGGAGGCGCTGCGCTGGGCCAACGGGGTCAAGTACGGCCTGGCCGCGAGCGTCTGGACCCGCGACCACGGCCGGGCCTTGCGGATGGCCCGGCTGCTGGACTTCGGCGCCGTCTGGATTAACACCCACATCCCGTTCGCCTCGGAGATGCCGCACGGCGGCTTCAAGAACTCCGGGTACGGCAAGGACCTGTCCATGTACGGGTTCGAGGACTACACGCGCGTCAAGCACGTGATGAGCAGCATCGAGCCCTGACGCCGGCGGCCGGCCCGGGCTGACGGCCCCGAGAGCCCCGTGATCCGCAGGCCCGCGAAGCGCTTTCGGCGGCCGCTCGTCACTGGATTAGTTGCAAACATCGATCTAAACCACTGATTCGATTGAAATCGACCAGTTGGTCTGCCACTATCGGGTGACTTGTCACCGGGCGCCCGTGCTGTCCTCCGCCGGCCGGGCCGCCATGACTGAAAGCGGCAGGCATGACCCAGACCCAGGTACCCGCGGCGGGGCCGGAAACCGCCCGGGCGGCTATCGAGCTGGTCGGCGTGGCCAAGGAGTTTCACTCCGGCGGCGAGACGATCACTGCGGTGCGCGGCGTGGACCTGGCCATCGGCCAGGGCGAGTTCTTCTCGATGCTGGGCCCCTCGGGGTGCGGCAAGACCACGACCATGCGGATGATCGCCGGCTTCGAGGAGCCCACCCGGGGCATCGTGCAGCTCGACGGCCAGGACGTCACCGGGGTCGCGCCCAACAAGCGCGACGTCAACATGGTCTTCCAGTCCTACGCGCTGTTCCCGCACATGAACGTCTTCGACAACGTGGCCTTCGGGCTGCGCCGCAAGAAGGCGGCCAGGGACGAGATCAGCCGCCGGGTCGGCCAGATGCTGGAGATCGTCGACCTGGCGGGCCGCGACAAGCGCCGGCCCCGCGAGCTGTCGGGCGGCCAGCAGCAGCGGGTGGCCCTGGCGCGGGCGCTGGTCAACAACCCGCGGGCGCTGCTGCTCGACGAGCCGCTGGGCGCACTCGACCTCAAGCTGCGCCAGGCCATGCAGGTCGAGCTCAAGCGGATCCAGCGCGAGGTCGGCATCACCTTCGTCTATGTCACCCACGACCAGAACGAGGCCCTGACGATGTCGGACCGCATCGCGGTCATGAACGACGGGGCCATCGAGCACCTGGGCCCGCCGCGGGAGATCTACGAGCACCCCGCGACCAAGTTCGTGGCCGGCTTCATCGGCACCTCCAACCTGCTGAGCGGCACCGCGACGAGCGTGTCCGGCGGCCAGGCGGCCATCGAGCTGGGCGACGGCGAGCGGATCATCGTGCCGCTGCGCGGCCTGCCCGTCGCGGCCGGCGCCGCGCTGGAGCTGACCGTGCGGCCGGAGAAGATCACCCTGGCCGCGGGCCCGCCCGGCACCGCCGCCCCGGCGCAGGGCTGCACCCTGCGCGGCACTCTCAGCGAGGTCGTCTACCTCGGCACCTCCACCAGCTACACCGTCGCCACCTCGACCGGCGCGGACATGGTCGTCTTCCAGCAGAACACCGCCACCGCGGACCGGTCGCTGGAGCGAGGTGCGCCGGTCTGGCTGGCCTGGGACCCCGACCACTCATACCTGATCGGCTAGAGGAGAACAGTCATGACACATAACGAGGAGCGCCGTAGCGGCCGGCCCGCACCGGACCCTGGCTCGGCGGACCCGCTGCGCGACCCGTCCGTCGTCCGCGGCCTGACCCAGTCCCGGCTGAGCCGCCGCCAGCTGCTCGCCTCGGCGGGCACCGGGGCCGGCGCGCTCGGCCTGTCGGCATTCCTGGCCGCCTGCGGCGTCAAGGGCCAGGCCGCGTCCGGCGGGTCATCCAGCGGCGCGGCCAAGCCCGGTGCTGTCGGCACCGCGCAGTGGTGGGCCAAGCAGCAGCTGCACCACAAGGTGAACTTCGCCAACTGGCCGTACTACATCGACGTGCTGAAGGGCAAGCATCCCTCGCTCGAGCACTTCACCGACACCACCGGCATCGCGGTCACCTACACCGAGCCGATCAACGACAACCTGCCGTTCTACGCCAAGATCCGGCCCTCGCTGCAGGCCAAGCAGTACACCGGCTACGACATCATCGTCATGACCAACTCCAGCCCGCCGCTGGGCTACCTGATCGACTTCGGCTGGCTCACCGCGCTGGACCGGTCGATGATGACCAACTTCGAGGCCAACGCCGGCCCGCTGATCAAGAACCCGTCCTGGGATCCCGGCAACAAGTACACGATGGCCTGGCAGTCCGGCTGGACCGCGATCGGCTATAACTCCTCGGTCGTCAAGAACCCGGGCACCAGCGTGGACATCCTGTTCGACAAGAAGTACGCCGGCCGGATCGGGATGATGAACGACCCGCAGGAGCTCGGCAGCGTCGGGCTGCTGGCGATCGGCGTCGACCCGGCCACCTCCAACGAGTCGGAGTGGGCCAAGGCGGCCAAGAAGCTGCAGCAGCAGAAGAGCGACGGCCTGGTCCGCTCGTACTACGACCAGAGCTACATCGACAACCTCAAGAACGGCAACATCGTGGTGTCGCAGGCCTGGTCGGGTGACATCTTCCAGGCCGACCTCAACTCCAAGTACCGGGACCTGAAGTTCCTGATGCCCGATGAGGGCGGCATGTTCTGGACCGACAACATGTGCATCCCGGTGGGGGCGGAGAACCCCAAGGACGCCATGACGCTGATGGACTACTTCTACCAGCCCGAGGTCGAGGCGGTCGTCGAGTACTACAACGACTACGTCTGCCCGGTCCCGGCGGCCAAGGACGTGCTGCTGAACCCGACCGGCTGGGCCAAGAAGGCACTGGCCGCGCTGCGCCCGGAGATCGGGCTGGCGCCGTCGGTCACCGCGGACGCCAACACGGTCTTCCCGAACGCCCAGTACATCAAGAACTCGCGCAGCTACTACCAGTACAAGAACCAGGATGAGCTGACCGCCTGGAACAACCTGTTCCTGCCGATCACCGAGGGCTCCTAGTGAGCGAGGCCGGCACCGTCCCGGCCGGCCCGCCGGCCCGCCCGCACGGCGGGCGGGCCCGGCTGGGCAAGGTACTCGCGCCCTACCTGCTGAGCCTGCCCGGCGGGCTGTGGCTGCTGGCCCTGTTCCTGGTGCCGCTGGTGGTGATGCTGTCGCTGTCGCTGCAAAGCTGCAACACCGGGACCGGTGCCTGCGTGATGACCTGGCACTGGGCCGAGTTCGGCCAGCAGCTCAGCCTGTACCACACGCAGTTCGTGACCAGCCTGTACTTCGCCGGCGCGGCGACGGTGATCGACCTGCTGGTGTCGTTCCCGATCGCGTACTGGATCGCCTTCTACGGCGGGCACCGCAAGAACTTCTTCCTGCTGATGCTGCTGGTCCCGTTCTTCGTGTCGTTCGTCATCCGCACGGTGGTGTGGGAGTTCATCCTGTCCGACCAGGGCATCGTGCTGGGCACCCTGAAGAACGCCCACCTGCTGCCGCAGAACTTCCACGTGCTGGCCACCGGCTTCGCCGTGGTCGCCGGGCTGGCCTACAACTACCTGCCGTTCACCGCGCTGCCGCTGTACGTGGCGATCGAGCGGATCGACAAGCGGGTCCTGGACGCGGCCTATGACCTGTACGCCAGCCGGCGCAGCGCGTTCAGCCGGGTCATCCTGCCGCTGACCATCCCCGGCCTGTTCGCGGCGTTCCTGCTGACCTTCGTGCCGGCCCTGGGCGACTACATCAACCAGCAGATCCTCGGCGGCACCAGCAACACGATGATCGGCACCGTGATCCAGAACGCCTTCCTGGTCAACCTGGACTACGCGGGCGGGTCGGCGCTGTCGGCGGTGCTGCTGGCGGTCGCGCTGGTGGGCATCTTCGCCTACGCCCGGCTGCTGGGCTCGCAGACGATCGAGGAGTACCTATGAGCGCGCTCGCCTCGCCCGGCACGTCCGGCGCCCTGGCCGGCGAGGGCGCGCCGCCCGGCCGGCCCCGGCGCCGCCCCGGCCGGCTCATCCTGCCGGTCTACTCCTGGCTGGTGATCGCCTACCTGGTGCTGCCGATCCTGGTCATGGTCTTGTACAGCTTCAACAAGGTCACCACCGGCCTGCCCCAGGTCAGCTTCACCTGGAACGGGTTCACCCTGCACTGGTGGCAGCAGTGGAGCGCCATCCCGCAGCTCACCTCGGCGTTCTGGCTGTCCATCCGGCTCGGGGTGCTGACCGCGGTGCTGGCCACCGTGATCGGGACCCTGCTGGCGCTGGCCCTGGTCCGGTACCGCCCGCCGCGGTTCCGCGGCAAGGCCTTCGTCGAGCAGGTCATGTTCCTCAACATCGCGGCCCCGGAGATCGTGCTGGGCGCCTCGCTGCTGGGCCTGTTCGTCACCATGAGCCTGGCCCGCGGCTTCCTGACCCTGCTGCTGGCCCACGTGGCGTTCAGCATCGCCTACGTCGCGGTCACGGTCCGGGCGCGGATGTCGGGCTTTGACCGGTCGCTGGAGGAGGCCGCGCAGGACCTGGGCGCCAGTTCCTGGGTAACGTTCCAGAAGGTCACCTTCCCGCTGATCCTGCCCGGCGTGCTGGCCGGCGCCCTGATGGCCTTCGCGCTGTCCATCGATGACTTCGTGACCTCGAACTTCGTCAGCGGCGCGTCAGTCCCGTTCCCGGTGTGGGTATACGGCGCCACCCGGATCGGCATCCCGCCGCAGGTGTTCGTGTTCGGCAGCGCCATCTTCGCGGTCGGGATCGCGTGCGCCATCGCCAGCATCGTGCTCGGCCGCCAGCGGACCTGATGCCGGCAGCACGGGGCAGGAACCGGTCATGATCACCATGGCAGCGGCGGCCGGCCATCCGGCGCTGGCCGCCGCGCGGCCGGTGCCGTACTGGCTGGACCAGCCGGAGGCGCCGGCGGCGGAGCCGGCGCTGGCCGGCCGTGAGCGAGCCGACCTGGCCGTGGTCGGCGGCGGCTTCACCGGCCTGTGGACCGCGCTGCTGGCCAAGGAGGCCGACCCCGGCCGCGATGTCGTGCTGCTGGAGGCCCGCCGGGCGGCGTGGGCCGCAACCGGCCGCAACGGCGGCTTCTGCTCGGCCAGCCTCACCCACGGGCTGGCCAACGGGCTGGACCGGTTCCCGGCCGAGCTGCCCGAGCTCATCCGGCTGGGCCGGGAGAACCTGGACGAGATCGAGAAGGCCGTCAGCCGCTACGGGATCGACTGCGGCTTCGAGCGGACCGGCGAGCTGGCTGTGGCGACAGCGCCCTGGCAGGCGGCCGCGCTGACCGGGAGCGCGGCGGCCGCCCGCGAGCTGGGCATCGAGGTCACGCTGCTGGACCAGGCCGCCGTCCGGGCGCAGGTGCACTCGCCGGCCTACCTGGCCGGGCTGTGGGACACGGCCGGCTGCGCGCTGGTCGACCCGGCCGCCCTGGCCTGGGGCCTGCGCCGGGCCTGCCTGCAGGCCGGCGTGCGAATCTACGAGCACTCGCCGGTGACGGCCATCGGCACCGGGCCCGGGCCGCGCGCCAGCGGGCCGCTGCTGCTGGCCACGCCGGGCGGCGCGGTCACGGCGCGGCGGGTGGCGCTCGGCACCGGCGCGTTCGCGCCGCTACTGCGGCGGCTGCGCCACTACCTGGTCCCGGTGTATGACTACGCGCTGATGACCGAGCCGCTGACCGGCGCCCAGCTGGCCAGCATCGGCTGGGCGGCCCGGCAGGGCATCGGGGACAGCGCGAACCAGTTCCACTACTACCGGCTGACCCGCGACAACCGGATCCTGTGGGGCGGCTACGACGCCGTCTACCACTACGGCGGCAAGATCGCCGCCGCGCTGGACCAGCGGCCGGCCACCTTCGCCTTGCTGGCCCGGCACTTCTTCGAGACCTTCCCGCAGCTGGCCGGCGTGTCGTTCACGCACGCCTGGGGCGGGGTGATCGACACCTGCTCGCGCTTTTGCGCCTTCTACGGGACCGCGCGGCAGGGACGGCTGGCCTACGCCGCCGGGTACACCGGGCTGGGCGTGGGCGCCAGCCGGTTCGGCGGCCGGGTGCTGCTGGACCTGCTGGCCGGCCAGCCGACCGGGCTGACCGAGCTGGAACTGGTCCGCACCCACCCGGTGCCGTTCCCGCCCGAGCCGCTGCGCTCGGCCGGGATCGCGCTGACCCGCTGGTCACTGGCCCGCGCCGACCGACGCGAGGGCGCCAGGAACCGGTGGCTGCGCGCCCTGGACCGGGCCGGGCTGGGCTTCGACTCCTGACCGGAATTCCGGTCCGCGATTACCTGCCAGGGATCATGCGCGTTACCACATGACCCACAACACGGCGGTATACCATCCCCTCTCATGAACCCACTTTCGGGCGTCATACGTGAAGCATGGCAAATGTACCGGGCGCATGCGCTGCACCTGATGGCGGTTGCGTTCGTTATCTACCTGGCCGCAGCCATCGTCGATGGGCTGCTGTCGCTGGCCGGCGGCTTCCTGGTGACGCTGATCACTTCCGTTATCGGCCTGCTGGCCGCCTACCTGGTGCAGGCAGCGCTGGTCAAGGCCGTCCAGGACCTCCGGGACGGCCGGGCAGACCTGTCGATCGGCGAGACGCTGTCGGCCGCCTTCCCGTCCGTCCTGCCGGTCGCCGGCGCCTCGATCCTGGCGGGCATTGCCATCACGATCGGGCTGATCCTGATCATCGTCCCCGGCCTGATCCTGATCACCATCTGGGCGGTCATCGTGCCGGTCATCGTGATCGAGCGGTCCGGCGCGCTGGCCTCCTTCGGCCGCAGCCAGTCGCTGGTCCGCGGCCGGGGCTGGAACGTCTTCGGCACGCTGTTCCTGGTCTTCCTGATCCTGTTCGTGCTGGAGATCGTCCTCGCCGCCATCTTCAGCTTCGCGCCGAACTCGATCGCCAGCGGGCTGGGCACGGTGATCTCCGGCACCCTGGTGGCGCCGTTCCTGGCCCTGGTCGTGACGTCGATGTACTACCGCCTGGTCGGCGTGCCGCCCGGTGGCGGCGGCTACGGTCAGCAGGACGGCTACGGCCAGCCGCCCGGCGGCTACGGTGAGACCGGCTACGGGCAGCCCGGTGGCTACGGCCAGCCTGGCGGCTACGGCCAGCCGGCCGGCGGCTACCCGCCCCCCGGCGGGACCAGCCAGTACCCGCCGTCCGGCCCGCCGCCGAGCTACCCGCCGTCCGGCCCGCCGCCCAGCTACCCGCCGCCCGGTCCGTCGGGCACCCCGCCGCCGGGGAACGCACCGCGCGGCAGCGGCCCGGCCGGCTGGTAGGCCGGGCCCGCCCGGATCATCAGCCGCTGACGTCACCGGCGCCGCCGGGCCGCCCGGCGGCACCTGGCGCCTGCAGGGCCTGCAGCGCGAGCAGCGCGACGTGCAGCGACAGCCGTGACTCGGCCGGCTCCAGGCTGGTGCCCAGCACGTCCTCGATCTGGCGCAGCCGCTCGTACAGGGTCGGCCGGGCCAGGTGGGCCCGCTTGGCGGCCTCGGCCTTGTTGCCGCCCGCCTGCAGGTAGGCGGCGAGCGCGGGGACCAGCTGGGTGCCGGCCGCGTCATCATGCAGCAGCAGCGGCCGCAGCTCCCGCTCGGCGAAGGCCTGCAGCCGCGGGTCGTCGCGCAGCAGGTGCAGCAGCCCGCGCAGGCGCAGGTCGGGCAGCCGGTAGTAGGGCCGCCCGGCCGGCGAGCGGGCCGCGACCTCGGCGACCTGGTCGGCCTCCAGGAACGTGCGCTGCACGCCGGTCACCGACGCGGCCACCGAGCCCGCGCCGATCACCTCGCCGTCCTGCAGCCGCGGCGCCAGCCGGCCGGCCAGCTGCGCGAGGACGGCATCGGCGTCGGCGCGGGCACCCAGTGACAGCAGCGCCGCCACCCGGCTGTCGTCCAGCGAGGCCACCAGCGCCGGGACGCGCAGCTGCCGGCATGCCTCGGCCACCGTGTCGGCGATGAACGCGGCCCTGGCCGGCGCCTCCAGCCCGCCGTCTGGTCCCGCGGCCGGTCCCGCGACGCGGATGACCACGGCCAGCAGCCGGCGGCCGGCGACCGGCACGCCCAGCGCACGGGCCCGTGCCTGGGCCTCGGCCGGGTCGCCGTACCCGTGCCCGAGGAACGCCGACAAGATCGTCCGGTGCGCCTGCCGCTCCAGCCCCTCCCGCTGGTGATCGAGCAGCCGCCCGAGGGCCAGGGTGGTGGCCGCGCGCTCCAGCAGCGCCAGGTCGCGCGGGGCCGGCGGCCCGCCCCGGACCATGATCAGCCGGCCCCAGTCCTGGCCGCGCGCGCCGACCACGGTGACCAGCCAGCCCGACGACGGGTCATAGCCGGTCCGGCCGGGCGTGCTCACCGCGCGGGACCGGGACGCGAACCCGGCCAGCAGTCCGGCGGCGTCCTGCGCCCCGGTGGCGCAGGCCAGCACCTGCCGGGCCAGGCTCTCCAGGATGACCGGGCAGCCGGCCAGCGTGGCCGCCTGGCTGACCACCTCGTCGGCCGGCGCCCCGGACACCGCCAGCTCGGTGAAGACCTGATGCATCCGCTCGGCCGCGCGCAGCTCGGCGAGCTGGCTGTCGATGATCAGGGCGTGCACGGCCTCGGTGATCTCGATGAACTGGGTCTCCCGCTCGAACACCACCAGGGGCAGCTGGTGCGTCCCGGCGGCGGCCACCAGCGCCGCGGGCAGGCTGCGCGAGTACCGCGAGCCCAGCTCGACGGCCAGCGCGCTGACCCCCACCGAGGCCAGGTCGGCCACGTAGCGGGCCAGGCCGCCGGCGTCGCCGGGCAGCCCGATCCCGGTGGACAGCACCAGCTCGCCGCCGCGCAGCAGGTGCGCCGCCTCGGCCAGCTCGATGACATGGACCCAGCGCACCGGCGCGCCGGTCTGGCCGGCCGCGGCCAGCAGCCGCGGCGCGCCCCGCCGGACCGGGTCCAGGGCCAGCACCTCGGCCACGGTCGGCAGCATTCCTCCACCCCCGGACATCAGGCGGCACAACCAGCGTGCCGTAACAGAAAGTAGGGCAATCAGGACAAGACCTTACACTCTGTTGCCACCTGCCGATCAGCACGGCCGGTGGGTAAGAACGAGCCGGGGGATGCGCGGGGATGCGCCGGGCCGCGGGACGGCCCGGACCTGGGGGGCGGCGTGCTGCACTACACCGGGCTGCTGATCGTGGCCATCGCGGCCTTCGTGGCGCCCGTGATCGCCGGCCTGATCCCGCGGCGGCTGGTCCCGCCGGTGGTGCTGGAGGTGCTGGCCGGGCTGGCCATCGGCCCGCAGGGCCTGGGCTGGGTCCGCGCCACCGGCGCGGTCGAGGTTCTCTACCTGCTGGGGTTCGGCTTCCTGCTGTTCCTGGCCGGCCAGGAAGTGGAGGTCGAGCGATTCCGCGGGCCGACCTTCAACCTGTCGGCCACCGGCTTCCTGATCAGCCTGGGCCTGGGCTTCGCGGCGGCCGCCGTCCTGCGGCCGCTGGCCGACGGCTCGGACCTGCGGCTGCTGGCCCTGTCCCTGACGGCCAGCTCGCTCGGCGTCATGGTCCCGGTGCTCCGCGACGCCAGGGAGATCAACACCGAGTTCGGGCAGCTGGCGGTGATGTCCGGGTCGGTCGGCGAGTTCGGCTCGCTGCTGCTGCTGACCATCTTGTTCTCCGCCGCGCCCGAGCCGACAGTCGTGCAGATCCTCTACGTGCTGGCGCTCGGCGCGGCCGCCGTCATCGGGGCGGTGGCCATCCGGCGCTTCTGGCAGTCGCCGTGGATGCGCCGGGTGCTGCTGGGCTCGGACGACTCCACCTCCCAGCTGCGGGTCCGCGGCGCATTCGTGATCTTGCTGATCTTCACCGCGCTGGCCTTCGAGTTCGGGGTCGACGCGCTGCTCGGCGCGTTCGTGGCCGGCATCGTGCTCAGCATCGCCGACCGGGACGACCGGCCCAACCTGCAGCGCTACCAGGGCAAGCTGCGCGCGATCGGCTACGGCTTCCTGGTGCCGGTGTTCTTCATCGGGACCGGCATCACCTTTGACGTCCGCTCGCTGCTGGCCAGCACCTCCTCGCTGGCCCTGCTGCCGGTGCTGGTGGTGGCGATCCTGGTGGTCCGGGCCGGGCCGGCGGTGATCTTCCGGCGCCGGATCGGGACCGCCCCGGCAGCCGCCGCCGGGCTGCTGCAGGCCACCACGCTGACGTTCCCGGTCGTGGTGGCCCAGGTCGGCCTCGACCTGAAGCTGCTGGCCAGCTCGACCGCCGCGGCGCTGATCGGCGCCGCGCTGGTCACGGTGCTGGTCTTCCCGGCGCTGGCCCTGGCGCTGCGCCCGTGGACCCGCCCGGCGCAGGGCGGCCCGGCACCGGGCGGGCCGGCCGCGAGCGGCCAGGCCGCGGCCGGCTAAGCCGCCGCGGCGCGCCCGGTCAGCGGGCGGCGGCGCAGGTCCGGCCGGGTCAGCGAGTCCGGGCGCCAGGCCGAGTCCGGGTCGTAGAGACTGGTGCCCGGCGGGACGATCTCGTCGATCCGGTCCAGGACCGTGTCGTCCAGGACCAGGCCGGCGCCTGCGAGCAGGCTGCCGAGCTGCTCCATCGTGCGCGGCCCGGTGATCACCGAGGTCACCGCGGGATGCGCGGCGGCGAAGGCCACGGCGAGCTGGGGGAGCGTGCAGCCGGTGTCGGCCGCGAGCTTGACCAGCTGCTCGACGGCCGCGTACTTGGCCTGGTTGCTGGCGATCGCCGGGTCGAACCGGCCGGGCTGCAGGGCCGCGCGGCCGGCGGTCAGGTCCGCCGGCTGGCCCTGGCGGTACCGGCCGCTGAGGAAGCCCGCCGCCAGCGGCGCCCAGGTCAGCACGCCCATGCCGTAGCGCTGGCAGGCCGGCAGGACGGCGGCCTCGATGCCGCGGGTCAGGATCGAGTAGGGCGGCTGCTCGGTGCGGAAGCGCTGCAGGCCGCGCTGCCCGGCGACGTGGTAGGCCTCGGCGATCAGCTCGGCCGGGAAGGTCGAGCAGCCGAACGCCCGGATCTTGCCCTGGCGGACCAGGTCGGTCAGCACGCCCAGGGTCTCCTCAATGTCGGTGCCGGCATCGGGCCGGTGCACCTGGTACAGGTCGATCCAGTCGGTCTGCAGGCGGCGCAGGCTGTGCTCCACCTCGGTGAGGATCCAGCGCCGCGAGTTGCCCGACCGGTTGCGGCCCTCGCCCATCGGGAAGTGCACCTTGGTGGCCAGCACCACCTCGTCGCGGCGGCCCCGCAGGGCCCGGCCGACGATTTCCTCGGACTCGCCGTCGGAGTACATGTCGGCGGTGTCCACGAAGTTGATGCCCGCCGCGAGGGCGGCGTGGATGATCCGGGTGCAGTCATCGTGGTCGGGGTTGCCCACCGAGCCGAGCATCATGGTGCCCAGGCAGTGCACGCTGACCTCGATTCCGGTGCCGCCCAGGATGCGGTAGCTCATTGTCATGCCGGTGACGCTATGACCTAGAGCCGGCTCTAGGTCAAGCACGTAGCCTGGCTGACATGACCCGGCCTGAGGTACTGATCAGCATCTCCGAGGCCGCGCAGCGGTCTGGCCTCAGCGTGCACGCGCTGCGCTTCTACGAGCGCGAGGGCCTGTTCCCCAGCCCGGTCCGCCGCGACGCCGGCGGCCGCCGCCTGTACAGCGAGTGGGACCTGGAATGGCTGGAGCTGTGCACGAAGCTGCGGTCCTCGGGGATGCCGCTGCCGGCGATCCGCCGCTACGCCGGCCTGGTCGCGGCCGGCACCGGCAATGAGGCCGAGCGGCTGGACCTGCTGCGCCGCCACCAGGCCGAGATCACCAGCCAGATCGCCGGCCTGACCGCCTGCCTGGAGGTCATCTCGTTCAAGGTGGCACTGTATGAGGAGCGGCTGGCGGCCGGCGGCCCGGACCCGATCTGGGTGCCGCCGGAGCAGACATCATGACGGCAGGACGCCGGCCAGGCTGACACCTTGTCACTTGGCCGGCCGCGCCCCGGGCGGCAGACTGGGGCCAGTGAGACGCGAGCAGAGGGGCATTGCCATGGGGCACAGCGCAGGCAACCACGCGACAGGCAGCACCGTCGCAGGCCAGCACCGGACGCACTGGATCAACGGCAAGCCGTGGACCGGCCAGGCAGCCCAGCGCGGCGACATCTACAACCCGGCCACCGGCCAGGTCAGCGGCACCGTCGATTACGCCGGTGCGGCTGAGGTCGACGCCGCGGTGAGCGCGGCGGCCGCGGCGCTGCCCGGCTGGCGGGACATGTCCCTGGTCAAGCGGACGGGCGTGATGTTCGCCTTCCGGGAGCTGGTCCGGGCCCATACCAAGGAACTGGCCGCCCTGATCACCGCCGAGCACGGCAAGGTTGCCTCCGACGCGGCGGGCGAGGTGGCCCGCGGGGTGGAGGTCGTCGACTTCGCCTGCGGCATCCCGCACCTGCTCAAGGGGTCGTTCTCGGAGAACGTCTCGACCGGGGTGGACGCCTACTCGATCCGCCAGCCGGTCGGCGTGGTGGCCGGCATCACCCCGTTCAACTTCCCGGCCATGGTCCCGATGTGGATGTTCCCCATCGCGCTGGCCTGCGGCAACACCTTCGTGCTCAAGCCCTCGGAGAAAGACCCGTCGGCGTCGCTGCTGCTGGCCGAGCTGCTGGCCGAGGCCGGCCTGCCGGACGGCGCGTTCAACGTCGTGCACGGCGGCAAGGAGGCCGTGGACGCGCTGCTGGCCCACCCCGGCGTCAAGGGCATCAGCTTCGTCGGCTCCACGCCGATCG
The DNA here is from genome assembly GCA_035763085.1 of Streptosporangiaceae bacterium. GTDB lineage: Bacteria > Actinomycetota > Actinomycetes > Streptosporangiales > Streptosporangiaceae > DASUBV01. The sequence goes on from DASUBV010000387.1 coordinate 12,913, forward strand.
CCCGCTACATCTACGAGACCGGCACCGCGACGGGCAAGCGGGTGCAGGCCCTGGGCGGCGCCAAGAACCACATGGTCGTGCTGCCCGATGCCGACCTGGACCTGGCCGCCGACGCCGCGGTCTCGGCCGGGTTCGGCTCGGCCGGCGAGCGGTGCATGGCCATCTCGGTGGTGGTGGCCGTCGACCCGGTCGGCGACGAGCTGATCTCCAAGATCACCGAGCGGGTGGCCAGGCTCCGCGTCGGCCCCGGCGCGGACGAGTCGTCGCAGATGGGCCCGCTGGTCACCGGGCAGCACCGGGACAAGGTCGCCACCTACCTGGACTCCGGCGTGGCCGAGGGCGCGACGCTGGCCATCGACGGCCGCGGCCACCCGGTCGGCGGCGGCGACGGCGCGGCCGGCGGCTTCTTCCTCGGCCCCAGCCTGCTCGACCACGTGACCCCGCAGATGGACTGCTACCGCGACGAGATCTTCGGGCCGGTCCTGTCGGTGGTGCGGGCCGGCAGCTACGCCGACGCGGTGGAAGTCATCAACGCCAATCCGTACGGCAACGGCACCGCGATCTTCACCAACGACGGCGGCGCGGCGCGCCGGTTCACCCATGAGGTGGAGGTCGGCATGGTAGGCGTCAACGTGCCGATCCCGGTGCCGATGGCGTTCTACTCCTTCGGCGGCTGGAAGTCGTCGCTGTTCGGGGACACTCACGTGCACGGCACCGAGGGCGTGCACTTCTACACCCGCGGCAAGGCGATCACCTCGCGCTGGCTGGACCCCAGCCACGGCGGCGTGAACCTGGGCTTCCCGACCAACAGCTAGCTATCCCGGCCCGCCAGCTGAGCGACTCAGCCGAAGCTGACGTGCTCCAGCCAGAAGTTCAGCAGGCCGGCGTCGCCCAGGACTTCGACAGCGCCGGAGTCCGGCGGGCGGCGCCGGTAGATCAGCAGCAGCAGCTCGGCCACCGGGCCGCGGACGGCGACGGCGCACTTGTCATGCGCCCGGCGCCAGGCGATCAGGTCGCCGGTCAGGTCGATCACCCACTCCGCGCGAGCATCAGCCGGGGTGTCGGTGGCGTGCAGGTGCAGGGTCCGGCCGGGGCCGAGCAGCTCGCGCAGCGACGGGTAGTACTCGAACATGACCGGCAGCGAGCCGAGCGTCAGCCACTCGTCGATGCCGTCGATCGCCACCGCCGGGTCGAGGGTGTACTGCTGGCCGAGGGCGAGGGTCGCATCGGCCCGGTGCATTGCCGTCTCGTGCGTGAACCGGCGGGCAAAAAAGTCGGTGCTCCCGCCGGGCACCGGGGTCCACATGGCCGTTCTCGGGCCGGCCTCGCGCAGCGCGGCGGCCAGCGCCTGCGCGCCCTCGGCGAGCCATGGCCCGACCACGGCCGGGTCCTCGCTCGCGTACGCCGACAGGTCGCGGAAGTCCTCGGGCAAGACCTCGGTGACGCGGCGGGTGACGGCCTCGGTGGCCCAGCGCTGCGCGCCGCCCAGGTGCCGGACTAGCTGCCCGGCGTTCCAGCCCGGGCACGACGGCACCGGGACGGTCAGGTCGGCCCCGTCAATGGCCGATACCAGCAGGCCAGACTGGCGGGTGATCTCGGCGCAGTACTGGTCGTAGCTCATGTCGCTCATCCCGACACCGTAGGGCGCGCAGGTGACAGCGCGCGGCCATCCGCACGGGCCCGGCGGCTGGCCCAGCCCGGCCCGATCGCATACTGGTACCTCCGGACATCCGGAACTGAGCGCACCAGCCAGACCACTGAGGAGGTGCCGGTGGCCCGCTCGGCGACGCCCGTCAACTTCACGCTGGACCTGACGCCGGCCGCCGGGCCGCGGTCCGGCCAGGTGGCCCGCGCCATGATCGAGGCGATCGCCGCCGGCCAGGTGCAGGACGGGGACCGGCTGCCGTCCACCCGGACGGTGGCGGTGACCTTCGGGCTGGCCCGCGCGGTCGTGGTCGGCGCCTACGAGGAACTGACCGCGGCCGGCTTCCTGGTCACCCTGCCCGGCGGGTCCACCCGCGTCGAGCACGGGGCGAGTGCGGCCGCCCGGGCCGGCGCGTTCGGCGCCGCGCTGCCGGCGGCTGCCGGGCCCGCAGTACCGGCAAGCGGGCCGCCTGCCAGGGACCCGGCGGGCACCCGGCCGGTCCGCTATGACCTGCGGCCGGGCCAGGCCGACCCGCAGCTGATCGCCGGGCGGGACTGGAGCCGGGCGATGCGGGTGGCCGCGCTGCCCGCCCGCGAGCCGGGCGAGCTGGACAGCCGCCCCGGCGGCGGCACCGCCCCGCTGTCGCACGCGGACCTGCGCGAGCAGCTCGCCAGCCACCTGCGCCGCCTGCGCGGGCTGGCCGTCGACCCGGCCGGCATCTTCGTCTTCCCGAGCGTGACCCTGGCCCTGCGCGCGGTGGCGGCCGTCTGCGGGCTGGGCGGCGCCCGGGTCGCGTTCGAGGATCCTGGCTATGCCAAGGCCCGCCGCGCGCTCGCCGACGCCGGGGTCACCATCCGGCCGGTGCCGGTCGACGAGGACGGCATCTCGGCCCGCGACCTGCGGGCAGCCGACCGCGCGGTGTACGTCACGCCCGCGCATCAGTTCCCGCTCGGCGGCCGGATGCCGGCCAGCCGCCGGGCCGAGCTGCTGGCCCGGGCCGCGGCGCAGGACATCCTGGTACTCGAGGACGACTACGACGGTGAGTTCCGCTACGACGTCCCGCCGCTGACCCCGCTGCGCGCCATGCCCGCCGCCGCCGACCGGGTGATCTACTTCGGGACCAGCTCCAAGATCCTGTCCCGCGGCCTGCGGGTCTCGTGGGCCGTGCTGCCGGCCCGGTTCCGCGCGGCGATGACGGACTACCTGGACCGGTCGGGAGACTCGGTCAGCCGGGTCTCGACCGCGTTCCTGGCCGGCTATATCGCCTCCGGCGCGCTCACCCGCCACCACAGCCGGGCAATGCGCACCTACCGCGCCCGGCAGGCCCGGTTCGTGGCCGCCTGCCGCGAGCACATCCCCGGCGCCCGGGCGCTGGGCATCGAGGCCGGCCTGCACGTCGTGCTGGCCTTCGACGGCGAGCTGGACGACGCGGCGGCAGCCGCCCGGCTCGCGGGCCGCGGGCTGGCCTGCGTGCCGCTGTCCGCGTTCTACGCCAGCCCTGGCCCGGCCCGGGTCCCCGGGCTGGTGTGCGGGTACTCGCGGCTGCCCGAGACCAGCGCCGCGGCCGCGGCCGCCCTCATCGGCGAGGTCACCCGCGAGCTCGCGCAGGCCTGAGCCGCCGGGGCTCACCTTCCAGCACGGCCCTCACCACC
>DASUBV010000388.1:0-93586 GCA_035763085.1 Streptosporangiaceae bacterium
CGCGGACCGGTAGACTCCTGACGCCGCCGGGTTGACTGGCGGCAGGCCGCCTTAGCTCAGTCGGCAGAGCGATTCACTCGTAATGAATAGGTCGTCGGTTCGATTCCGACAGGCGGCTCCCAGGTCAAGGCCCCTCCCCGGTGACCGGGGAGGGGCCTTCTTAACGGGGTGAGCGTCTAACTGGGCGTCTAAGTGGCGGCCGGGCCGCCAAAGATGCGGTCCATGGCCTCGGCGCCCTCCAGCAGCACGGGGCGGATCTGCTTGAGGTAGACGGTCTCAGTGACCACCGAGCCGCCCGCGTGGCCGACCAGGCGGGCGATGTTATCGACGGGCACGCCAGAGTCCGAGAGCAGGGATACGCAAATCCCGCGCGATATCGAGGCGCAAGACGACCCGCTGGAGATCTTTCGGTTCTGCGCAACGCTTGGGCCAGCCGTCAACCGAATGATTTCGGAGTCCCTATCGGCGTTTGAAGTTGAGGCCTCGGCTACTGCCCGCCCAACGCCCGGTGCCTCCGAATTAATCCACTGGGCACGACTTGCCCAGAAACCGGTAGCAGTGAGCGTTTTCCATCCTCGGTTAACGACTTCAGCGGTCGGCGTTGGCCAGTTCGTTCAGTTCGGTCGCTCGATCCCGTCGAGGAACTTCTGCATCGTGGTGATTACCTGGCCGAGAACAGCGATCGAGCCGGTGAGCGGACCGGGGACATGCATGCCGTGGTCGGCGTTGCGTATTTCCAGCACGTGCGGGGTGAGCTGGCGGGCCAGGATGCCGTCCCACATGTCATCGGCGGTTCCGCCCACGAGCAGGAAGGGTGCGGTTGCGTGGCTGAGGGCGGCAGCCACCCACGGTGCGGAAAGGATCGGGGTGAGCCATACGCCCGGCAGGCCACGCTCGGCGGCTAGCGATGCGGCATTGGTCCCGAGTGACTTGGCGATCAGCAGCGGGCTGCCGGGCACGGCGTCGAGCAGAGGGCTGATCTCTTTGCGCACCCACGCCTCGACGTCTGGCTGGAACGGGTCTGGCGGCTGCTGCGACCACCAGTGCCGGTGCACCGTCAGGCCGAGGCGCTGGGCAACAGCTGCGGCGTACATGAGCATGCCTGCCGCCGGCCCGAACATGGCGCCAGGAATCACGACGGCATCGGCCATGCCGCTGACCTTACCTCCCGGAGGCCGCTGAGCGTTTTATCCTGCGATCTCACGGGCCTGCAGGACGTGGATGGCCTTGGCCAGCTGCCCGGCCCGCCACGGGCAGCAACGGAGTTTGCGCAGGACGCGCCAGTTTTGAGCTGGGCGTTGGCGCGCTCGCCGGGCGCTCGTAGCCTGGCGTGGGCACGGTTGGCGGCCTTCTGCGACTCCGCGCACAAGCCATCGACGTAAGAGTCGTCGGATATGCCAACCGCCTCGGCAAATCTGAGACGCTTTTGGCCGCAGGTGCGGACGCCATAGTGACAGACATGCTGGCATTGCTCTAAGCTCAGCGCTTATCGCCTGACCCGCCGAGCACTGACCTGCGCTGCCGGTCGGCGAGCTTGTCGATGTTCTTCTGTGTAACCTCACTGAGCGATAGATCCAAGAAATTGGCCAGCACCGCCGTGTACCAGAGCACGTCACCCAGTTCGGCCGCCATGTCGTCGCGGTCGAGCTGGGCCAGGTCACTGCCCTTGTCGCGGACCAGCTTCTTGACCTTCTCGGCAATCTCCCCAGCCTCGCCGACCAAGCCCAGAACCAGATGCATGAACTCGTCCGGCGCGTCCTTGTCGCGCGCCGTTCGCATCGCTGCGCGCTGATACTCATCGCAATCCATGACAGGCCATGGTAACGACCACGATCTGCACCCGATGCCGGATAAGGCCGTCACACTAGGGGCAACCTGAGCGTCTAACTGGGCGTCAGTCGCCACGCACGCAGGAGGACGTTGGCGGACATTGGCGGTCATGCCGCAGGCGGTGGTCTGCCTGTTGGATCAGGAGTTCGATAGATGACCTTGCCCTCGTAATGAAATAGGTCGTCGGTTCGATTCCGACAGGCGAAGGTGATCGGGTTTACACTCGTCTTATGCGCTGGTCGTTCCGGCACTCTCGTATGGTGCAACGTACCTGCCTTGACTGCGGTGCGACGTGGACGCTTGAACCCGGCCTGGCGCATCTTGGGACCGGCGGATCGCGTTTCATTGGAACACGCCAGGCTCTCCGCACCACCATTCGCGGCAGGCCTAATGACTTTATTGCTGACACTTATGCCGCGGTTGACCAGCTGAATGAGTCGATCAGAGAAACACGAACCTGCGCCAAGTGCGGCAGTGAACATTTCAAAGATCGGCGTATCTGACTGGGCTGCGGGCCTGGCCTGCGCCTGAGTCGATCCGCCGTCGGCACTGGGCGTGTGTCGGAAGCGTGCCAGTTCACTGAGACAGCGAGGGGCACAGGCGGGCATCAGCGGTACCGCCTGATGCGGCCAGGCATCGCTGAGGCTGCCTGTGGTTGCACGCCGTTCCTGACGCTCTTATTTCTGTCAAGGAGCGGACGACCTGGGCCTCGAACCCGCGGCGCCAGGCGGCCTCCCGCTCGGCTGCCCAGAGGATCGACCCGGTCCCGGCCTTCCGCTCCTTGCCCTTGCCGTCGGCGGCCCCGCCGACCCTGATCCCGGCCACGGGATTGGAGGCGATGAGCCGGACCTCGGGTGACGCGGCATGGAACGGCGCGGCCTGGAGGACAGCAAGGTAGCGCTTCTTGGTGTCCGGGATGGATGTGCGCTGGCCGGCGACCGTGTTGCGGGCCTCGGGGTCATCGGACCATGCGGGCCTCGGTGACGCGGGCGTTCTCAGCGTCGATCGCGGCGAGCACCTGGAGGCCGTGAGCGGACCGCAGCTTTCCAGCGGCACGTCGTCGAGGACCGGGATGGTCCGGGGGTGTGGGGCTTCTCGCAGGACAAGCCAGAAAAAAGCCAGCGATCGACGTAATCCCTCCGCACATCTCGTACGTCAAAGTAACGAACATTCCGAACAAGGAGCTCAGAATGCACGTCAGCTTCAAGTCCACGACCGCCAGGCGGACGATCGTCGTCGCCGCCGGCGTTATGGCTGTCATCGGGTCCGCTGCCGGTGCGCTTGCCGCCGCAGGCGGAACGGCCTCGCCCGCTTCGTCCACTTCGCCCGCGTCGACCTCGTCAGCCATCGCCGGCTGCGTCGTCGGCAGCAGCCGCACCCTGGAGAACGTCCACGGCCAGGCCAGCAACCTCAGCCGTTGCCCGCGGGGCTGGAAGCTGACCTGGAACCAGAAGGGCCCGAAGGGCGCGACAGGTGCCCAGGGTCCGGCTGGCCCGGCTGGTCCGACGGGTCCTGCAGGTCCTGCGGGCCCTGCAGGGAAGGATGCCCAGGCTCTCCCGTACGGCATCGGTCAGGTTCTGGTGGACCGTGGCAGCGGAGCAGCGGCGTGGGCGACGTATTCCACCACGCTCGGCTCGCCCGTGGGTGACACCGAGTCCGGTACGTTCCGGTTCACCTGCAAGAACACCACGGCGGGCTGCAACCTGTCCGTCCAGGCGTACACCACGGCGAGCGGCTACTCGGTCTACCCGCGCGTCCTGATCTACAAGACGGACGCCACGGGCGCGACCCCGGTCCAGAGCACCTGCGAGTACGCCGACGGCAGCGACAACAACGGGGCCTTGACCCCGGTCGGTACCTCGGCCACCGCCCCGACGGCCGTTCCGCTGGCCATCGGCGGGTCGCTGGACTGCGGCAGCACGGTGCAGACCTACCCGGCGAACGGCGTGGTCAACTCGATCAACGTGCCGGGCGCCGCGGGCGAGGGCATGCACTACGACGTGTTCACGACGCTGACGTTCGCCAAGAGCTAACAGGCAGCAACGCAAGAAGGGCCGCCCGCCCAGCTCCCCGTGACGGGGATGCTGGGCGGGCGGCCTTTTGCGGGACTCGAGGCGCAGCTGACATCGGGGATGCGGTGCGGGGCCTCGAGCTGCTCGTGGCCGCGGATCCAGGCGGCGAGCTGGCGGGGGCGAGGCCGGAACGCTCACCAGGCCATCAACCGAACTGCTTGCCTGAGCGACTAGAAGTGCTGGCTTGTGCGTCCTTGCAGGTCAGGGCTGTTTGTCAGGGGGCGGATGGTACCGTCAGGTCATGGACCCGCAGGACCTCGCCAACCTCGCGCACCTGCGCCGGGCGCGAGACTTGATCGACCGGGAGTACGCCCGCCCGCTCGACGTGCCGACCATGGCCCGGCGCGCCCTCATGTCGCCGGCGCATTTCTCCCGGCAGTTCCGGGCCGCCTACGGTGAGACGCCCTACAGCTACCTCATGACCCGCCGGATCGAGCGGGCGATGGCGCTGCTGCGCGGCGGGATGAGCGTGACCGACGCGTGCATGACCGTCGGCTGTACCTCGCTGGGATCGTTCAGCTCGCGCTTCACCGAGATCGTCGGGGAGACGCCGAGCCAGTACCGCAGCCGCCAGCATGACGCCGTCACCGCGATGCCCGCGTGCCTGGCGAAGGTGCAGACCCGGCCGACCAGGCGCCGGCCGAGCAGGAATCGAGAAGCGGCCAGCGAACCGGCCGCCTAGGTTGGCGACATGGCTATCACACTCCAGTACTGCCACATCACCGTCAGCGACGTGGACGAGGCACTCGGCTTCTACCGCGACGCACTCGGCCTGGAGATGCGCAACGATGTCGGCTCGGGCGGGTTCCGCTGGGTTACTCTCGGGACCCCCGGTCAGCCCGGCCTGCAGATTGTGCTCTCGGAGCCGCACGCCGGCCGGTCCCGGGCCGACGGCGACGCCCTGCAGGAACTGCTGGTCAAGGGCGTTCTGCCGATGACCATCTTCCACGCCGATAACGTGGACGCCGCCTTTGAGAAGGTACGGGCATCCGGCGCCGAGGTGCTCCAGGAGCCGATCGACCAGCCCTGGGGCCCGCGCGACTGCGCATTCCGCGATCCCTCCGGCAACATGGTGCGGATCCAGGGCTAGGCCGGCCGGGTAGCGCCGAGGGCCAGCCTGGCATCAGCCTGGCCGAAGGCCCGCCGGTAGGCGCCGGGGGTGGTGCCGACGGCGGCGCGAAAGCGGCGCCGCAGGTTGACCGCGGAGGCCAGGCCGACCCGGCTGGCGATGGCCTCCACCGGCAGGTCGGTTTCCTCCAGCAGGGTCCGGGCCGCGTCGATCCGCTGGCCGAGCAGCCACTGCCCGGGGCTGATGCCGAGCTGCCCGGCGAACCGCCGGGCCAGGGTCCGGCTGGACAGCCCGGACTGCTCCGCAACGTCGGCCAGGGTGAGCGGGCTGCCCAGCCGCGCGGTCATCCACTCCAGCAGCGGCGCCAGCGAGTCGTCCGCCTGGCCGCCCGCCCTGACGAGGGTCCGGCCGTCCGCGCTACCGGGCGTCCTGCCGTGCGCCCGGACCGGGGCAGGCCGGATCGCGTACTGGCGCTGACTGCCCTCCCGGCGCGGCGGCAGCACCATGCTCCGCGCGATCTGGCCGGCGTAGGCCGCGCCGAAGTCGGAGCGCACGAGGTGCAGGCACAAGTCGATTCCTGCACCGGTCCCGGCGCTGGTGGCCACGTCGCCGTGGTCCACGTACAGCACGTCCGGGTCCACCTGCACCGCCGGGTAGGCGGCCGCGAGCCGGGCGGCGTGCCGCCAGTGGGTGGTGGCGCGGCGGCCGTCGAGAAGCCCGGCCCGGGCCAGCACGAACGCCCCGGTGCAGATGGACACGATCCGCGCCCCGCGGCGGTGCGCGGCCAGCAGCGCGTCCAGGACCGCCGGCGGCACCGGCCCGCCGGTCGGCTCCCAGCCGGGGACCACCACGGTGTCGGCCTGGCGCAGGGCGGCCAGCCCGGCATCGACCAGCATCGCGTAACCGAGCGTGGTGGCTAGCGGCCCCGGCTGCTCCGCGCACACCAGGAAGTCATAGTGCGCGGGCACCTCGGGCCGGACGGTGCCGAAGACCTCAGCGGCGCACGACAGCTCAAACGGCGACTGCGGCGGATGCAGCAGGGCGACGACCCGGTGACTGTCCATGGCAAGATTATCCCTCTAGATGTCATTCCTGACTCTTGGGGCCGGGCCAGCTTCGCGGCCACCATCGGATTCATGAGTGAAACCGATGCCGCGAGCACGCTGGTGACCGCTGTCCTGGTGGACGATGTTGAGCCAGTCGAAGTCACTGCCGGGATCGTGCGCCGCAGGCTGCAGCGCACGGAGTACGCCCGGGCCTGGCTGATCGACTTCGCGCCGGGGACCCAGTGGCCCGAGGTCGATGAGCATGCCACCGAGGAGCGCTACTACGTCCTGAGCGGGGAGGTGATCGAGGGCACCGAGCGCCACCCGGCGGGCACGTACGTGGTGTTCGCGCCGGGCAGCCGGCACCGGCCCAGGACGGAGACGGGAGCGCGGATGCTGGGGATCACGGTGCTGTGAAGCTCCTGGCTGGGAGTGGCCGGACCCGCCCCCGGGCCGGCTGCTAGCCGGCCTTCGGGTGCGGAGTGCCGAGGTAGGGGAACTCCTGCAGCACGTCGGTGTGCGGAGCCAGGCCGGCCGGGGGAATCTCGCCCTTGGACAGGAACGCCAGCCGGTGCTCGATCACGTCATCGGTGAAGACCCGGCCGTTCGGGTACTTCGCTGGCAGCGCCGGATTGAAGGTCAGCATGTCCGGCAGGACGCCCTCCGCATCGATGGCGGCGATGGCCTCCTCGCGGGTGTAGCTGCCGGTGTGCCCCATCAGGTGGACGAACTGGTCGAGCCAGCGCTCGCGGTCGTTCACCGGCTCGCTGGCGTTGTACTCCTCCTTCGTCTCGTCGGTGTTGAAGAAACTGCTCACCGACGGATGGCCGGCGCGATCGACGTGCCGGAGCTGGCCGTCCCGCCATACGCTGCACCGGCCCCAGATGCGGATATCAGGCTGCGCGCCCAGCTCGCTCGTCGGCAGCTCAAAGGCCATCGAGAAGACATTGGCCTCGAGATTGGAATCCTGGCCGGTCCAGGGTGAGTTACCGCCGAGATGCGGTGCGGTGAAGTTCCGCCCGCCCGAGGTATCGAAAAGGTTCTTGATGCCGTCGTAGTCGAAGAAGAACGCGTCGCTGCGATTCCCGGCGAAGAATGAGTAAGGGCCGGCCTGGACCATGCCCGGCCGGAAGCCGAAGGAGACCGGAGCGTCGGAGATGATTCTCGTCCCGACCGCCTCGGGTGAGCGCGCCTGCGCGCCGGTCGCCAGGAACACGCTGGCTGTCTGCCTGCCGTCGCGTAACGGGGAGAACACGTAGCTGATGGCAATGTCGGTCAGTAAGTCCCCGTCATTGTCGATGTTCAGCCGATAAATAGCGTCGGGGTGGAAGGCCGGCGCCTCGGCGGCCGGATTGGCGTTGAGGATGAGCACGGTGCGCGCCGGATCGGTCAGGGAGTTGAATGCGTACAAGTCGCACAGATCCAGCCGCTGGTCTCCGAGCGGCGGGCCGAGATCGAGGCCGGTGAAATGATTCGACATTTTTGTCCCCCCTAAAATTGCGCCACGCAACTGCCCCCAGCCCGGATGGTAGCAAGGCGGGCGGCCAATCCCGGGGAGGCGCGGGCGTCAGCTCCAGCCGCCGTAGGGAACGGTGAGGATCTCCAGGTTGTGCCCGTTCGGGTCGTTCCAGTACAGGCCGCGGCCGCCGTCCTTGTGGTTGATCTCGCCGGGCTTGCTATGGCCGGGGTCGGCCCACCACTGCAGCCCGCGTTCCCGGATGCGGCCGTAGATCTGGTCGAACTCCGGCTCCGACACCAGGAAGGCGTAGTGCTGCGAGTGTGGTTCGCCGTGGTCGTCGGCGACGTCGAGGGATACCTCGTTGCTGACCTGGACGACGACGAACGGCCCGTAGGCCGACGGCTCCGGCAGGCCCAGGATCTCGACGAGGTGCCGGGCCGTCTCGTACTTGTCCCTGGCCAGGACGATGGTGTGGTTGAGCTGCACAGGCATGTCGCTGCTCCTTCGGCTGTGACCGGGCGAAAGCCGGCATTGACGCGGTTTATGCACTAACCCCTTCCCACGACTCGGTGTCCCGGCACACGTGCGGGGGTGCCGGGTTGGGCATGCCTGCGTCCGTGATGTGCTCCTGTCACACGGCGGATCTGCGTGGTGTCACCTGGTTGACACCGCCTGCGAGGCGCTGTGACAGGGAGGTAGTCGTGGCCGACAGCGAGACGCTGGCCAGGGAGTTCGAGCAGCACCGGACCCGGCTGCGAGCCGTCGCCTACCGGATGCTCGGCTCGTTCGCCGAGGCCGACGACGTCGTTCAGGAGGCCTGGCTCCGGTTCAGCCAGGCCGGAACCGAGGACGTCGACAATGTCGGTGCCTGGCTGACCACGATCGTCGCCCGGCTGAGCCTCAACGCCCTGCGCACGCGCCGGCGCCGCCAGGAAGAGCCGCTGGAGGTCTACGTGCCCGATCCGGTCATCAGCAGCGCCGAGGGCATCGACCCCGAGCAGGAGGTCCTGCTGGCCGACGCGGTCGGCACCGCGCTGGACGTCATCCTGGACACCCTCCAGCCCGCCGAGCGGCTGGCCCTGGTCTTGCACGATATGTTCGATGTTCCCTACGACGACATCGCGCGCATGCTCGCCAAGACCCCGGCGGCGGCCCGGCAGCTGGCGAGCCGGGCCCGGCACCGGGTCCGGGACGTGACGCCGCCGCAGGAACCGGATCCCGCGCAGAGCCGCCAGGTTGTGGACGCATTCTTCGCCGCCGCGCACGGCGGCGACCTGGACCAGCTGATCAGCCTGCTGGACCCCGACGTCGTGCTGCGGTCCCAGGGCGGGTCCCGCCGCCCCGCTGCCACCGCGCTGGTGCGCGGCCCGGCCGCGGTGGCCGACCGGGCCATGATGTTCCGCCGCCCCGACGCGCAGCTGGTGCCGGCGCTCATCAATGGCGGTCCGGGGGTGGTCGCCCTGGTCGGCGGGGAGCTGTTCTCGGTGCTGAGCTTCGCCGTGGCGGGCGGCCGGGTGACCGAGATCTCCGCCCTGGTGGATCCCGACCGGCTGGCCAAGGTCGACCTGTCCCCGCTCGGCCTCTAGGCTCGATCTCCGGCGCATTCCCGGCATTCCCGGCCTGCGGCTGGTCACCACCCCGGCCCGGCGCTGGTCACCACCCCGGCCCGGCGCTGGTCACCGGCCCGGCCCGGCGGCTGCTCAGCATCGCGGCGCTGGCCAGCCCGGCCGCCCCGCCCTGCCAGGATGGAGACCGTGGACATCACTCAGCTGATCCTCGACGACCATCACGAGCAGCGGCGGCTGTTCTCGATCCTGGAGCAGGTGGACCGCGCCGACACCGGCACGCTGAGCGCAGTGTGGGGGCGGCTGGCGGCCTTCCTCGACCTGCACGCCGAGGCTGAGGAGGAGATCTTCTACCCGGCCCTGCTGCGGGTCGGCCGGCGCGGTGCCGAGGGCGAGACGCTGGACGCGATCCACGACCACAATGAGATCCGGGACGCGGTGGCGGCGGCCGGCCAGCATGAGGTCGGCAGCAGCGGGTGGTTCGACGCCGTGGCCGGCGCGAACCGGGCTAACGGCGATCACATGGCCGAGGAGGAGCGCGAGGGACTGACCGACTTCCGGCGCCAGGCGAGCCTTCAGCTCCGGCACGACCTGGCGGTGCAGTTCGCGGCCTTCGAGGCGCGGCACTACGCCGGCGTCCCGGCGGTGGACAAGGACCCGGCGGCCTATGTCCGGGAGTTCGAGCCGCCGGACGGCGGCGCCGACGGATCGCTGGGCATCGGCAACCTGAAGGGGAGCTGACCAGCCACGGGGGACGGCGCTGAACCGACGATGCGCGAGACGTCGCGATTCCGGTCCAGGTCCAGGTCGGTAGAGTCCGGTCCGCCGCGCAGAAATTCTTTGAAGTCATCGCGGTGATTCTGTTCCGCCGTGCCACGTCCTGGCGTGCCGTACCGGACCAGCTTCACCGAGATCGTTAGCCAGGCAGGACCGCGAGGGTGAGCTGGCGCAGGCGGGCCGGGTCGGCGATCAGCTCGTAGCCGGCGATCCGGCCGTCGCCGGCGACGGTGACCGCCAGCACCAGAAGCAGCTGCCCGCGCGGTGCCACCACGATCCCGACCGAGCCGTCGACCAGCGCCACGTCGGCGAACCGGGCGTTGCGGCCGAACGCCGCGATCTCCCCGGCCACCGCCCGCGCGCCGCGCACCTCCAGCGGCCGGCCCGCCGGCAGGGCGGCGGCGTCGGCCCGCCGGACCACGTCCGGGGCCAGCACCGCGAGCACCGCGTTCACGTCCCCGGCCCGCGAGGCGGCCAGGAACGCCTCCACCACCTGGCGATGCCGGGCCAGCACCGCCCCGTCTGCTGCCGGGACGCCCTGCACCCGGTGCCGCGCGCGGCTGGCCAGCTTCTTAGTGGTGACCGGCGAGCGGTCCACGATCGGCGCGATCTCGTCGAACGGCACTGCCAGGATGTCGTGCAGCACGAACGCGATCCGCTCGGCCGGGCCGAGCCGGTCCAGCACGACCAGCAGCGCGCGCCCGACCGAGTCGGCGAGGATCGCCTCCTGCTCCGGGTCACCGCCCAGGCCGGGGTCCGGGCTCTGGTCGGATACTTGCTGGCCGGCCAGTTCCTCGCGCCGGGCGGCACGGGAGCGCAGCATGTCCAGGCACACCCGCGACACCACCGTCCGCAGCCAGCCGGCCAGGTTGGCCACGTCACTGACGTCGGCACGCTCTAGCCGGAGCCACGCTTCCTGGACGGCGTCCTCCGCCTCGGCCAGCGAGCCCAGCATCCGGTAGGCGAGCGACTGCAGCTGCCCGCGCTGCTCCTCGAAGCGATCCGCGAGCTCGTCGCGCTCGGTCACCCGGTCACCTTCCTGGTCGGTGTCCTAGCTGTCGTAGACAACCCCAGTGTGCCGGGCGGGTCAGCGGGCCGGTGCAGCGCTCCCTGGCCCGGCCGCTAGCTGGTCAGCGCGTGCAGGTGCGCGGAGACAAACGCCGGGTCGGCGGCCCAGCCGGCCAGGAGCACCAGCGCCCCGGTCAGCAGCGGGTCCACGAACAGCAGTTCCGGCCGGGTCCCGGTGGTGAAGGCCAGCGGCTCGGGCAGCAGGTGGAACCGGTGCCGCAGGACAGGGTAGGCCAGCATGCAGCCCGAGTCCGTCAGCATGTCGCCGGCGATGTGCGTGCAGCAGCCCACCAGCACCGCCAGCGGGATCAGCCGCAGGCCGTAGCCGTACCAGATCTCCGCGGCCGCGACGCCGATCCCGATGACGTCGGCGACGTGGCTGCGGGCCAGCCGCAGCGCCTCCAGCGCGCCCGACACCGTCAGCGTCATGAGCAGCGCCAGGCCTGCCTTGCCCGCGATGTCACCCCGGTAATGGCAGGCCACCCAGGCCAGCCCGGTGAAGATGGCCACCCCCGCCACCGAGTGCGTCAGGTGCCGGTGCCCGCCGCTGAGCTTGCCGATCGTCCAGGCCACTGCCTCGGACAGGAAGCCCAGCGACCGCGCCGGCGAGGATCCGCACTTGTCCATGTCGGGCAGCAGCGCCATGCCCGCCGTGAAGCCCGCCAGCGCCGCCGTGGCCGGCGCCGACATGTGCAGCATGATCCCGGTCGCCAGGCCGGTAACGCCCCCCGAGAGCGCGTGCGAGTGACCGAGCATTCCGGCCGAAGCCCTCCTTGCGTGCCATTTGCCGCCAACCGGCCAGCGAATGGTAACCAGAAGGGGGGACATTTCCAGGGATGGCGCGCGGGCGGCCGCCTGCCTGAGTTACTGCGGTGCCCCGGCTGCCTCCCGCAGCCGGGCGAACTCGGCCGCCAGCGCCGCCGCGCTCCAGTGCGCGTTCAGGCCACTCGGATTGGGCAGCACCCAGACCCGGGTACCGTCCAGGCCTGCTTCCTGCGGTCCCACCTGCGCGTTCTTGCGGCCAAACGCGACCCGGAAGGCGGTCACGCCCAGGACCGCCAGCCACCGCGGCGCGAACTCCGCGGTCCGGGCCGCCAGCAGTTCCCCGCCCGCCCGCAGCTCGGCAGCGGTGAGCTCGTCTGCCCGCGCTGTGGCCCGGGCGGCGACGTTGGTGATGCCCAGCCGCAGGTCGAGCAGATCTTCCTGCTCGCTGGGGTGCAGCCGCCGCGGCGTGAAGCCGGAATCGTGCAGCGCCGGCCAGAACCGGTTCCCCGGCCGGGCGAAATGCCAGCCCGTCGCCGCCGAGTACAGGCCCGGGTTGATGCCGCAGAACAGCACCCGCAGGCCGGGCGCGATCACGTCGGGAATGGTCAGGTCCCGTGCGGCGGCCAGCTCCGCCGGCCCCGGCCGGGCAGTCCGGCCCGGCGCGGGCTGCCGGGCGGATGGCGGGAGGTGAGTCATCACGACGTCCCGGTGCCGGGCAATCCTGGCCCGGCTTACGCTCCGTCAGCCGGACGCTGGAACTCGGCCCGCCAGCGCCGGGCCAGCGGCGGCTCGGTATCGCGCAGATCCTCGACCCGGACCTCGCGCAACCCCGACTGGCCCAGCGCGTCGATCTCCGCGCGAGTCAGCGCCCACGGCGGCCCGGCGACGGGGTCCTGCGGCTCGCGGGCCCGCGCCATGACGATCAGCGTCCCGCCCGGCGCGACCAGTTCGCCGACGCTCGCGATGGCCGCATCGCGCGGCGGGTCCGGCAGGGCCTGCAGGGTCATGCTCTCGACCACCAGGTCAAACGCCCGGTGCCAGTCGCCGGGCAGGTTCAGCAGGTCGGCCGTGGTGTAGCGGACTGATGAGCCGGGGTAGCGGCGCTGTGCTGCGCGGACCGCGCTCGGCGAGATGTCAAAGGCGGTAGTGGTGAAGCCGAGACCAGAGAAGTACTCCGCGTCGTCGCCCAGGCCGCAGCCCACCACGACCGCGCTGCGGCCGTTTCCGGTCAGGCCCTGGCGGCCGGCCCACTCGGTGAGCCACCGGCTCGGCGCGGCGCGGTCCCACGGGACGACGGCCTGGCCGGTCTCGGCCGCGGCGTAGATCTCCTCGAACCAGCTGGTCGGGTCGTCGGCGGCGATGGACGCGGCGGCCAGTCTCGCGGCGTGCTCCTCCGGGCTTGTCATCTCAGCATTCTGATGCACGCAGCTTCGGGCGGGAATCCCGGCCGTCCGGTCGACGAGGACGACGAGCTAGACCAGCATGCGTGCCCCGAGGATCAGCGCGGTGGCTGAGCCCGCCAGCCACAGCGCAGCCCACAGCCAGCGCGGCAGCCGGGTCAGCTCGCGCAGCGCGATGGCGTCGCTGGCATGGCGGCCGTGCGCGAGCACCACCTGGACTCCGGACAGCAGCAGGAACCAGGCGATGCCGTAAGCCAGGGCGACCTGGCCGCCGACCGGCGCGTACCGGGCCATGAGATACAGCAGGACGCCGGCCAGCACCACCACGCTGAGGCCGAACCCGCTGCGCCGGACCGCGACGGCCAGCACGGCGAGCAGCGCCAGCGTCAGCCACAGCACCGCGACGATGTGGCCGACCTCGATGAGCTTGGCCGCGCCCAGCCCGAACAAGCTGGGGCCCAGGTAGCCGACAACGCCGGCCAGGATGAAGCCGCCACCACTGGATGGCTTCAGGCTGGTGCGGCCTTCGCCGTTGCCGCGCAGCGTCACGCCCATCACCCGGCTGCCCATCGCCGAGCCCATCACGGCGTGCGCGCCCTCGTGCGCCATGGTGTTGACGTACCGGGTCAGCTGGGAGAGGCCGGGCAGGACGGCAGCGGCGAGCGCGACCGCGCCGATCAGCACCGACGCGGACGCGGGCAGGTGCGCCTGCAGCTCGCCGATCTGGCGCACGGCACCGCCCAGTGACCCGGTGGCCATTGGCTCTCCCGCTCGCTCGGGCGCGCCGGCTGCCGCCGGTCGTGCCGTCCGTCCGTTGCAGACCTAGCATGCCGGGCAGCTCTGAGAAATAGCTGTGAGATCCCATCTTGTCGGCCTAGGCAGTCCGGACCCGCTCGCGCCGGCTGACGGTTCCCGGGGTTGCCCTGGGCTACCACGGGCACGACAGGTTCGCGGGGGCCGCCCTGGATAAGCACGGGCACGAAGGGTTCCCCGGGCCTCCATGGCTAGTGGACTGGAGGTTTGTCGGCGGTCCTGGCTACATTCCTGGCCATGACGG
This sequence comes from Streptosporangiaceae bacterium, assembly GCA_035763085.1. Taxonomy (GTDB): domain Bacteria; phylum Actinomycetota; class Actinomycetes; order Streptosporangiales; family Streptosporangiaceae; genus DASUBV01. The sequence goes on from DASUBV010000388.1 coordinate 14,109, forward strand.
GAGCGGCTGGGGTGCTGACGGGGCTGAATGACGAGCAGCGGGCGGCCGCGACGCATGCAGGCGGCCCGCTGCTGATCCTGGCCGGAGCGGGCACCGGGAAGACCAGGACGCTGGTGGCCCGGGCCGGGTGGCTGCGCGAGCAGGGGGTGCCGCCGTCGCGGATCCTGCTGCTGACCTTCACCCGGCGGGCGGCTGACGACATGCTCGCCCGGGCGCAGCCCCCGGACGCGCCGGCCGCCGAGCGGATCTGCGGCGGCACCTTCCACGCCATCGCGCACCGCATCATCCGCATGCACGCCGAGTCGTTCTCGCTGCCGCCGGAATTCAGCGTCATCGACCCGGCCGACGTGGCCGACATCATGGACACGATGCGGGCCGATCACGATCTGGTCGGCACCGCCCGGCGCGCACCGCGGGCGGTGACCTGCGCCGACATCTACACCCGCTGCGTGAACACCGGCACGCCGCTGGCCAAGGTCATCGCGGCCAGCTTCCCCTGGTGCCGCAGCTACGTGACGCAGCTCGGCGGGCTGTTCCGCGGCTACGGCGCGCACAAGCGGGCCCACGGCCTGGTCGACTTCGACGACCTGCTGCTGCTGTGGCGGGCGGCGCTGGCCGACGCGGCCGCGGGCCCGGCACTGCGCGGGCTGTTCGACGCCGTGCTGGTCGACGAGTACCAGGACGTCAACGCCGTGCAGGCCGAGATCGTCGGGCTGCTGCGGCCCGGCGGCGACGGGCTGACCTGTGTCGGAGACGATGCCCAGGCGATCTACGCCTTCCGCGGCGCTGACCCGGCCCACCTGCGCGAGCTGTCGGGCAGCTTTCCGGAGCTGACGGTCATCCGGCTGACCCGCAACTACCGGTCCCGGCACGCCGTGCTGCAGCTGGCCAACGCGGTCCGGCCGCAGTCGGCCGGGCTGGAGCTGAAGCTGACCGCCGGGCGCGACCAGGGCCCGCAGCGCGGCCAGCCGCCGGTGCTGATGCGCTGCCATGACGAGGCCGGGCAGGCGCGGGAGATCTGCAGCCGGGTGCTGGAGTGCCACGAGGCGGGCGTCAGCTTCATGGAGCAGGCGGTGCTGGTCCGCACGGCCTCGCACAGCGACCTGCTGGAGGTCGAGCTGACCGCGCGCGGCATCCCCTACGTCAAGTACGGCGGGCTGCGCTTTACCGAGGCGGCGCACGTCAAGGACTTCATCGCCGCCGCGCGGATCGTCGCCAACCCGGCCGACGACCTGGCCTGGTTCCGGCTGCTGCGACTGCACGAGGGCATCGGGCCGGTGCTCGCCCGCCGGGTCATCGACGCGCTGGCGCTGACCGAGCCGGGCCCGCTGGGCCGGTGGGACGCCGCGGCGCAGAGCCTCCCGCCGCGGGCCCGGCCCGCGGTGACGGCCACGATCATGGCGCTGACGGCCGCCGCCGCCCTGGAGCAGACTGCCGCCCGGGCGGCCGCCGTCCTGGCCGCCTTGCAGGACCCGGTCAGCGGCCGGTACGCCGATGCCGCCGCCCGCCTGGCTGACCTGCAGCGGCTGGCCGACGCGGCTGCCGCGCGGCCCTCGCTGCACGACGCGCTGGTCGAGCTCGCGCTGGACCCGCCGCAGTCGGGGTCGGACCTGGCCGGCCGCCCGCGGCTGGACGATGACTTCCTGATCATCTCCACGATCCACTCGGCCAAGGGCCTGGAGTGGCCGGTCGTGCACCTGCCGCAGCTGGTCGACGGGGCGGTGCCCAGCGACATGGCGCTGTCTGACCCGGCCGGCGAGGCCGAGGAGCAGCGGCTGTTCTACGTGGCGGTCACCCGTGCCCGTGACCAGCTTTACCTGTACGCGCCGCTGCGGCTGCACCAGCACCGGCTGGCCCGCGATGACCGGCATGGCTATGCGCTGCTGACCCGCTTCCTCGGCCCGGCCGAGCTGGCGCACTGCGAGGTGGCGGACGCCGCGCCGCCCGCGCCGCTCATCCCTCGCCTGGCGGCGCTGGCCGAGACGATCGATCACGAGCTGGACACCCTGTGGGGCGACGGCACGACAGCCGGGATTTAAATAGGGCCAGTGCGGCATTAACGACTGCCGCACGACGCAGTTCCGCTACCCCGCGCCCCCGACCTGGAGTCAGCCCCGTGAGCAATCCTGTCCTGCAGATCATCATCGCCAGCACGCGTCCCGGCCGCGTCGGCCCGTCGGTCGCCGCCTGGATCTACGACCGCGCTGTCAGCCACGGTGGCTTCGACGTGGAGCTGATTGACCTGGCCGAGGTCAGCCTGCCGATGTTCGACGAGCCCAAGCATCCCCGTTTCGGGGAGTATGTGCACCAGCACACGCGGGACTGGAGCGCCACCATTTCCCGCGCCGATGCCTTCATTTTCGTGATCCCCGAGTACAACTACGGTTTTAACGCGGCCATCAAGAACGCCATTGACTACCTGCACGCCGAATGGCGGCACAAGCCCGTGGGCTTTGTCAGCTATGGCGGCGTCGCGGCGGGAACCCGGGCGGTGCAGATGCTCAAGCAGGTCATCACCACGCTGAAGATGGTCCCGCTGTTCGAGGCGGTCAACATCCCGTTCGTGCAGCAGTTCCTGGACGCCGGCGGTCGGCTGCAGGCCAGCGACATCATGGACAGCGCTGCCACCGCGATGCTGGACGAGCTGGTCCAGGTCACCGGGGCGCTGCGGGCGCTGCGGACCCCGCTGGCCGGGGCAGCCAGCTGAGCCGCCAGGCGGCCCGGCGGGGTCGTCGCGCCAGATCTTCCGGCCAAATGCGGTAGACCGGGCCGGACCGGCGCCGCGCTGACCGCCACATTCGGGCATCCGGGCGACGAGCAGCCCGGCACGCGGCATCCTGGTCCGAGTCTCACGGGAGTGACCAGGCGCTGACCAACCGCTGCCGGCTGCTCCCGCGCCGCGGCGAGGGGAGCACACATGCGGGGGGACCTGGCGGGGATCCGGCCGGGCGCGGGCCTGATCACGGCGGCGCTGGCGGCCTTAGCGGTGGGCCTGGCCGGATGCGGCAGCCCGGCCGGGACGGCCGGACCGGGCCGCAGCGCATCGCCGGGCGCGGCCGCCAGCAGCATCGCGACCCTGCCGTCCGGATCGGCCAGCCAGGCCGCCGGCAACGCGGGCGGCGGGCTGGCCAGGTCCCGGCTGCGGGTCCTGACGCGGCTGACCAAGAGCCAGCTGTGCGGCGTCGTTCCCGCCGAGGCAGCCAGGCTGCTCGGCGCGCCGGTCGCGGCCCCCGTCTACGCCAGCCAGGTGAAGCTGGGCATCACCTGCCAGTGGGTGCGCAAGGACGCCACCGCGACCAGCCAGAACGAGCTGTACGTCGGGATCTCCTCGGTCATCGGCTGGGCTGGCGCGCGGCAGGCGGACAAGGTCCTGCGCACCCGCCCGGTGACCGTGTCCGGGCACCAGGCGCTCGCTGCCAGCCCGCAGGGGAACATCACCTGGGGTCAGGTGGACGTGGCGCTCGGCGGCGACCACGACCCGGTGGCGGAGTACCGCGCGCCCACCCTGGCCCGGGCAATCGCCCTGGCCAGGGCGCTCACCCCGCGCATCGTGGCGATGGGCTGACCGGGGCTGCCGCAGCTGCTCAGGACCGGGCCGGCGCGGCCGGCCGGCGGCCCGGGAACCGGCCGAAAAAGTTCAGCCCCGGAGGGCTCCGGGTCAGCCCGGCGTTAGAGAATACTTACTATGAGTACTCATAGGTCACTCCTGCTTCTCCTGGCGTGCGCGCTGGTTACGGGCGTGGCCGCCTGCGGCGGCAACGGCGGGTCGGGGGGTGGCGGGACATCGGCGCCGGCTACCTCGGCCGCGCCGCCGTCTGCTTCCGCGACGGCAGGCAGCGGCTCTGCTGACAGCAAGCAGGTCGCGGCCAACTGGACGGCCTTCTTCGACGCCAAGACGCCGGTGGCGAAGCGGGTGAGCCTGCTCGAGGACGGCCAGCAGTTCGCCTCGGTCATCAAGTCACAGGCGGGCGGCGGCCTGGCGGCCTCGGCCTCGGCGAAGGTCAAGAAGGTGGACATCACCTCGGCCACGCAGGCGACCGTCACCTACGACATCCTCGTCGGCGGGCAGACGGCGCTGGCGAACCGGACCGGCACGGCCGTCAAGCAGGATGGCACCTGGAAGGTTGGCGTCGACAGCTTCTGCGGCCTGCTGATCCTGGAGAATGGCGGCAAGACCGCCGGCCTGCCGTCGGCGTGTAAGTCTGCAGCGGGGTAGCCCGTGGCGACGTCGGTGAGCCTGCCAGGCGGCGGGCCAGTGCCGGCTGCGCGTTACGGCGGCCGTTCGCTGGCGCTTGCGGTGCTGTGCACCATCTTGTTCCTGACCTTCCTCGACAACACGGTGGTCAGCGTGGCGCTGGGCAGCGTCCAGGCCGACCTGCACGCCGGGGTCAGCGAACTGCAGTGGGTGGTCAGCGCGTACGCGCTCACCTTCGCCGCGGCCATGCTGGCCTTCGGCATGGTCGGTGACGAGTTCGGGCGCAAGGAAGTCATGCTGGCCGGCGTCGTGGTCTTCTGCGCCGGCTCGGTGCTGTCGGCGCTGGCGCCCAACCCCGGGACCCTCATCGCCGGCCGGGCGATCATGGGCCTGGGCGCCGCGGCCAGCGAGCCCGGCACCTTGTCGATGCTGCGGCACCTGTACACCGACGAGCGGATCCGGACCCGGGCGCTCGGCGTGTGGACCGCGGTGTCCGGGCTGGCCCTGGCCGCCGGCCCGATCGTGGGCGGCGCGATCGTCGGCGCCTGGGACTGGCGCGGCATCTTCTGGTTCAACCTCACCTTCGGGCTGGCCGCGCTGGCCGCGGGTGCCTACGTGCTGCCGCGCAGCGCCGACCCCGACGCGCACCGGGTCGACATCAGCGGCGCCCTGCTCGGCGCCGCGGCACTGGCCGCCTTCACCTTCGCGATCATCGACGCGGAGAACGCCGGGTTCGGGTCGCCGGCCGTGATCGCGCTGCTGTGCGTCAGCGCCGCGGCCGCCGCCGCGTTCTTCTGGCGGGAGAGCCGGGCCGCGCATCCGCTGCTGGACCTGCGGTACCTGCGGGTGCCGCGGTTCCTGGCCGCCAACGTCGTGGCGTTCTGCACGTACTTCGCGACCTTCGCGGTGTTCTTCTTCACCGCGCTGTACCTGCAGCAGGTCGCCGGCTACGACGGCTACCACATTGCGCTGGTCTTCGCGCCGATGACCATCCTGATGATCGCCGCGTCCCTGGTGGCCGGCCGGTGGACGGCGCTGGCCGGGCCGCGCTGGTCGATCCTGGCCGGCTGCCTGCTGTTCGGCGCCGGGCTGCTGCTGACGACCGTCAGCCTGAGCCCGGACCCGGCCTACGCGCCGCTGGCCGTCGCGCTCGCCCTGACCGGCATCGGCATCGGCACGACCGTGGTGCCCAGTACCTCCGCGGCGCTGGCGGCGGTGCCGCCGCAGCGGTCCGGGATGGCGGCCTCGGCAGTGAACACCAGCCGGGAGATCGGCGCCGTGACCGGCGTCGCGATCCTGGGCGCGCTGGTCAACGCCCAGCTGCAGGCCAGCCTGATCGGGCGGCTCAAGGACCTGGGCATCCCGGCTAACTTCCAGTCGATCGTGCTGAACGCGATCGAGACCGGCGCGGTGCCCTCCAGCGGCAACACCGCCGGCGCGGGCGGCGCCGCCGGCGCCGGCCACGAGTCGCTGGTCCAGCAGGTGATCCAGGCCGCCTACAGCGCCTTCTACAGCGGGCTGCGCGCCGCGCTGCTGCTGTCGGCGATCCTGGTGCTGCTGGCGGGCGTGGGGTCGGCGATCCTGCTCCGCCGGCGCGCGCGGGCCGCTGAGCCGGCCGAGGTCACTGAGCCAGGATGACGCCCCGGAGGTAGGCCGCCTGGCCGACGTGCTGGAGGTCGTCGGAGATCACGCTGATCAGCCGCACGCCGAGGGTGACCGGCGGGTCCCAGCTCTCGTCTACCACCCGGTCCAGGTCCTGGTCGGTCAGGCCGGGCAGGTAACGCAGCGTCCGCTGGTAGACGGCATCGTGGTAGGCGGTCAGCAGCTCGCCCGAGCTGACACTGACGGCCGCCACCTCGGCGGACCCGTGCCCGTAGCCGGTGGCGCTGGGCAGGAACGGCAGCCCGAACCGGTCCGCCCACCCGTCCGCCGTCCACACCTGCTCGGTGCCGGCCACGTGCGCCACGTGGTCGTCCTGGATCCTGGTCAGGTGCCAGACCAGCCACGCGATCGAGTTGGCCGCGCCGTCAGGCCGGTAGGCCAGCTGGTCGGGTGCCAGGCTGTCCACGCACTCATGCACCTCATAGCGCACCCGGCCGAAGGCATCAGCCAGCAGGTCAGCGGTCCTCATAAATCCGGCTCCCTCCGCCGCGTCCGGGGGCGCAGACGACCGGGTTTCCCGGTTTCCCCCCGGACGCATCTTCCCACCCGCTGCCCCCAGCCGCGCGTCGTAACGTTGGTGCTGTGACCAGTCAGCCGCAGATTGCGACAACCGGGCTCATAACGGGCCTGGCCGGCTACGCCCGGCGGCTGCACCGCGCGGCCGGGCCGGGGCACCACGTCGCCTCCCCGCTGGGCGCCTGGCTGCTGCTGGCCCTGTGCGCGCCGGCCAGTTCCGGCCGTAGCCGGGCAGCGCTCACCGAGGCGCTGGGCTGCGACGCCGATACCGCGGCCAGGATCGCCGCCAGCCTGCTCGAGCGCCCGCACCCCCTGGTCCCGTCGGCGGCCGCGGTCTGGGCCCTCCCCGGGGCGCCGCTGCCGCCCGCGTTCGGATCCTGGCGCGACGGCCTGCCGGACGCCGTGCAGCGCGGCCCGCTGCCCGGCCAGGCCGCCCGCGACGCCTGGGCGCGCGAGCACACCGCGGGGCTCATCGAGCGGTTCCCGCTGGACATTGACCCGGGCACTTACCTGGTCCTGGCCACGGCGCTGGGCACGCGGGTGTCCTGGGAGGTGCCGTTCAGCCTGGCCCCGGCGACGGCGCTGGGCGAGCAGAGCCCGTGGGCCGGGCGGCTGCGCCAGGTGCTGCGGACGCCCGGCCCGGCCGTGAGCCTGCTGACCGGCGGCCGGGACGCAGCCGGTCCTGGCGGGTTCCCTGGCCCTCCGCACCAGCAGTTCATCGCGGTCACCCCGGAGGCCGGGGACGTGGCCGTGCACCTGGCCAGGGCGCGCGGCGGCCTGCTGGTGGCCAGCGTGGCGGCCACCGCCGGGGTGCCCGGCGCCGAGGTGCTGGCCGCGGCGCAGCGGCTGGCCGGCGCCGCCGCCGTCGAGGAGCCCGTGCCGCTGCGCGCGCTGGCCGACCTGCCGCTGGGTGACGCCCCGCTGTGGCGGGTGCGGGAGCAGCCCGAGCCCGGCCCCGACACCTTCACCGCCGTGCTCCCGGCCTGGTCGGCCAGTAGCCAGATCACGCTGGCCGATCCCGGTCTCGGCTTCAGCGCGGCGGCCGCCGCGCTGAGCGACGGCGGCCCGTGGGCGGCGGCGCAGGCCGCGATGGCCCGCTACAGCCGCACCGGCTTCGAGGCCGCGGCGGTCACGACGATGGCCATGGCGGCGGCCGCGCGGATGACGCGGCCCGGCCAGCACCGGTCCGCGGAGCTGCGGTTCGCGCACCCGTACGCGGTGGTCGCCGTGACCACCGATCCCGGCGGGCCCGGCCCGGCGCCGGGACCGTGGCACGGGGTGCCGGTGTTCTCGGCCTGGGTTGCCGATCCCGCGGACGCGGCCGACGACAGCGACCCGGACGGCGCGCCATGACCAGCAGCTGAAACGCGGCCGGCGGGCCGTAGGCTCGTCCACTACGCAGGCCACGACACCCGGCACCGCCGGGAGGTCGCGGCGAGAAGGCGGGGTGAGGCGAGTGGCAGAGAACCCGCAGGCACGCGGGACCGGGCCGGCGAGCCAGTCCGGCGCGGCCCCGGCCGGAGGGCCGATGCAGATCCCGCGGCACGCCGACGTGGCGCTGCGCTCCTTCGGCCAGCCGAACGCCGTGGTCCGGCAGTTCGACTTCTGGGACGACAGCTACGAGTGGCGGCGCCTGTTCGCCGAGCTGCTCGGCACGTTCTTCCTGGTGCTGGTGGCCGCCGGGGGCGGGATGGTGAATGCCCGGTTCGGCGGGCAGGTGATCGGCAGCGCGGCGCAGGTCGTGGCGCCGGCCCTGATGGTGATGGCCGTGATCTTGTTCATGGGCGGGGTATCCGGCGCGCACCTCAACCCGGCCGTCAGCCTGGCCTTCGCGCTGCGCGGCGACTTCCCCTGGCGGCGGGTGCCCACCTATGTGCTGGCCCAGTTCGGCGGGGCCGTCGCGGCCACCCTGGTTCTGTGGGCGTTCGTCGGCCGCCACGGCCCGGCCGGGCTGGCGCTGCCCGGCCCCGGCATCCCGGCGGGCGCCGCGCTGGCGTGGGAGGCGGTGCTGACGACCGGCCTGGTCAGCGTGATCCTCGGCACGGCGTCGGGCGCTCAGCAGCTCGGCCCGATCGCCGCGTTCGGCGTCGGCAGCTATATCGCGCTGGCCGGCCTGTTCGGCGCGCCGGTCAGCGGGGCGTCCATGAACCCGGCCCGGTCGCTCGGGCCGGCCCTGGTGCTCGGCGAGTGGACAGCGTGGTGGGCCTACCTGATCGGCCCGGTGGCGGGGGCCGGGGCGGCGGTCGGGATCGCTTACGTGCTGCGCGGCCCCGGCGGCGGTACTGCCGGCACCCGTGCCGCCCAGGGCACCCTGGGCACGATGTGGCGGCCGGGCCGCATCGGGCGGCCGGACCCGGCTCCCGGCCAGCACGGCGGCCAGGCCGCCGCCGGGCCTGGCTAGGCCGGCCGGGCAGCGCAGTCGATGCAGGTCCCGGCCGTCGGCCGGGCGGCCAGCCGCGCGGCGGCGATGGCGCCGCCGCAGCGCGCGCAGGTCCCGTAGCTGCCCGCCGCCAGGCGGCTCAGCGCGGCGTCGATGGCCGCCAGGTGCGCCCGGGCCTGGCTCACCAGCGCGGCAGCATGCTCGCGCTCGAAGGCGATGGTCGCGCCCTCCGGGTCATGCTCATCGTCGGCGTTGGCGGCCTGCGCCGCCTCGATGATGCCGCCCAGCTCCCGCTCCAGCCCGGCGAGCCGGTCCAGCGTGCGGGCTCGCTCGCCGGCGAGCAGCAGGCGCGGGTCGGGCGGAGTAGCCATGATTCCGTGATATCAGACATCGCGGGAGGTCACGGGCCCGCGCGCGGCCCCTGGCCGGACCCTGGCCGGGATCTGCCCGGCGTGATGACCGACGCCACAGTGGCTGGCGGGCTAATCAACTGGGCAACCTTGACCGCATCAGGCAGGCTGGGGGCATGGCGGAGACACTGACACTGATGGCCGTGCACGCGCACCCCGACGACGAGGCATCCAGCACCGGCGGGGTGCTCGCCAAGTACTCGGCGGAGGGCGTCCGCACCGTCGTCGTGACCTGCACTAATGGCGAATTCGGCGACGCACCGGGCCAGGTCAAGCCCGGCCAGGACGGCCACGACGAGGAGGCGGTGGCGCGGCTGCGGCTGTCGGAGCTGCGGCAGTCCTGCAAGCTGCTCGGCGTCAGCAACCTGGAGCTGCTGGGCTACCACGACTCGGGAATGCCCGAGTGGGACTATCGCACCCGGTCAGACGCATTCTGCAACGTGCCGCAGGAACTGGTCGCGGCCCGGATCACCGCGCTGATCGAGCGCTACCGCCCGCAGGTCGTGGTCAGCTACGACCCGATGAGCGCCTACCAGCACCCGGACCACGTGCATGCCGCCCGGTCGGCTGCCGCCGCGGTGGCCTCCTCGGGCACGGTGGCCAAGTTCTACCAGACGGCCCTGCGCCGCAGTGACTGGCAGAAGATCATGGAGGCGCTGCGCGACGCCGGCGAGGACGTCAGCGAGTGGGGTGAGACCAGCCCCGAGGAAGCCCGCAAGATGGCCGAGGAAGAGGCGCGCATCACGACCACCGTCGACATCAGCGACGTGCTGCCGGTGAAGCGCGACGCGCTGATGTCGCACGCCAGCCAGATCGCCGACTCGTGGTTCAGCAAGATCCCGCCGGACATCGCGGCGGAGGCGTTCGGCCGGGAGTCCTTCATCCGGGTCACGGACACCACCGGCGTGCCGGTCCCGGAGACCGACCTGTTCGCCGGGCTGCGCTGAGCCGCCTGCTGATCCGGCCGCCGCGGCGGGGCGGCTACATCCCGAGCAGGCGGGCTGCGTTGTCGTGGCACACGGCGCGCAGCCAGGCCCGGCCCAGGCCGGTGCGCTCCAGGCCCCGCAGCTGGTCCAGGTAGGCGTGCGGGATGTTGGGGTAGTCGCTGCCCAGCAGGACCCGGTCGCCGAGGCCGGCCAGCCGGGGCAGCAGGCTGGCCGGGTACGGCACGCGGGCGTTGAACAGGTCGGTGAACACGATCGTCGTGTCGAGGTAGATGCCGGGATACCGGTCGGCGAGATCCAGGAACTCGCCGTACTCAGGCGCGCCGAGATGGGCGATGATCGCCCGCAGCCGCGGATGCCGGGCGAGCACCTCGCCGAACGGGCCCGGCCCGGTGTAGCGGCCGGGGGCGGGTCCCGAGCCGCAGTGCACGACGACCGGCAGGCCGGCCTCGGCCAGCTGACCCCAGACCGGGGTCAGCAGGTCATCGCGCGGGTCGTAGGCGCCGACCTGGACGTGCGCCTTGAAGATGCGGGCACCGTCGCTGATCGCCCGGGCGACGTAGCCGGCGGCCTCCGGCTCGGGGAAGAACGTGGCGGTGTGCAGCGCGTCGGGGGCGCGAGCCGCGAACTGCACGGCCCAGGAGTTCAGCCAGGCGGCCATGCCGGGCTTGTGCGGGTACAGCAGCGCGGTGAACCGGCGCACGCCGAAGGCGCGCAGCAGCGCCAGCCGCTGCGGCTCCGGCAGCCGGTAGGCGATCGGCCAGGGGTCGCCGCCCTGCCCGTTCTCGAAGAAGGCCCACACCTTGGCCAGCACGTTGTCCGGCATGAAGTGGGTGTGCATGTCGATCAGGCCGGGCAGGCCCAGGTCCCGCCAGAACGCCACGACAGCGGGGACCTCGGCCGCCTGCGCGGCGGGCAGGGCCGGGCCGCGAGCTGGCGCGGCTGTCGCGGGGGAGCCTGATTCCGGGGGGCGGGGCACAGCAGCAGTCTGCCAGCCGCGGCCGGCGGGCCCGGCAGGCGGCGGGCCGCGACACCCGGTCACCGGCCGGTCCGGTTCCCGCCGCGGCGGGGCGGCCGGCGGCTGAGCGACAAGAATGCTGCCGGCGCCGGCCGGGCCGCGAGAGACTGAGACCGTGACCGGGCGGATCAGGACGGCAGTCCGCGTCGAGGGCATCGTCCAGGGGGTGGGCTTCCGGCCGTTTGTCTACTCCCTGGCCACCGGGCTGGGCCTCGGCGGCCTGGTCGGCAACGACCCCGACGGAGTGTTCGCCGAGGTGGAGGGCGACTCCGCGGCTGTCCGGGAGTTCCTGGTGCTCCTGGAGCAGCAGGCACCTCCGCTGGCCCGCATCGAGCGGGTCACGACCACGCGGCTGCGGCCGACCGGCTCGGCGGAGTTCGTCATCGCGGCCAGCGAGCCGGCCGGCCCGGCCGGCGCCGCGGACCAGGCGGCCGGCCGGCCGCGGCGCACCCTGATCTCGGCGGACACCGCGACCTGCGCGGACTGCCTGGCTGAACTGGCCGACCCGGCCGACCGGCGCTTCGGCTACGCGTTCATCAACTGCACCAACTGCGGGCCGCGGTTCACCATCGTCCGCGACGTGCCCTACGACCGGGCGCTGACCACCATGAGCGGGTTCGCGATGTGCGCGCCGTGCGCGGCGGAGTACCACGACCCGGCTGACCGCCGGTTCCACGCCCAGCCAGTGTGCTGCCCGGACTGCGGACCGCGGCTGCGGCTTCTGGACTCCTCCGCTATCCCGCTGGCCGCCCCGGCCCCGGCATCGGCCCCGGCCGGCGCCGACACCGCGCTGATCGCCGCGGCCGCCGCGCTGCTGCGCGACGGCCGGGTACTGGCCGTCAAGGGACTGGGCGGCTACCACCTGGCCGCGCTGGCTGGCGACGAGACCGCAGTCGGAGCACTGCGGGGGCGCAAGCACCGCGAGGACAAGCCCTTCGCGGTCATGGTGCCCGGCCTCGCCGCCGCCCGGCAGCTGTGCGAGGTCGACGACGCCGCGGCGCAGCTGCTCACCAGCGCCCGGCGCCCGATCGTCTTGCTGCCGCGCCGGCCCGGCGGCCCGGCCGGCACCACACCGGGCATCGCGCCGTCCGTCGCGCCGGGCAACCGGCAGCTCGGGATCATGCTGCCGTACACGCCGCTGCACCACCTGCTGCTCCGCGAGCTGGCCGCGCCGATCGTCTTGACCAGCGGCAACGTCTCTGATGAGCCGATCGCCTACCGGGACGCCGACGCCGTGCAGCGGCTGGCTGGCATCGCGGACGCGTTCCTGACCCATGACCGCGCGATCCACATCAGGACCGATGACTCGGTGGTGCGGTCGTCCGGCGGCCGCGAGTCGGTGCTGCGCCGCTCGCGCGGGTACGTGCCCGAGCCGCTGCCGGTCCCGGTCCGGTTCGCCCGGCCGGTCCTGGCCTGCGGCGCGGAGCTGAAGAGCACGTTCTGCCTGGGCATCCGCGGGCACGCGTTCGTGTCGCACCACATCGGCGACCTGGAGAACGCCGAGACGCTGCGCTCGTTCACCGAGGGGATCGCGCATTTCCGGCGCCTGTTCGACATCGAGCCGCAGCTGGTCGCCCATGACCTGCACCCCGACTACCTGTCCACCAAGCACGCTGCCGCCCTGGACGGGATCGAGCTGCTCGGCGTCCAGCACCACCATGCGCACATCGCGTCCTGCCTGGCCGACAACGGCGAGACCGGGCCGGTCATCGGCGTGGCCTTCGACGGCACCGGCTACGGCAGCGACGCCACCATCTGGGGCGGTGAGTTTCTCATCGCTGACCTGGCCGGGTTCGAGCGGGCAGGCTACTTCGAGCCGGTGCCGATGCCGGGCGGTGCCGCCGCGATCCGGCAGCCCTGGCGGATGGCGGCCAGCTACCTGGCGGCCGCCTACCCCGGCGGGCCCCCGGCGGGGCTGCAGGTGATGGCCCGGCAGGCCCGGCGGTGGCCCGCGGTGCTGGCCATGGCCAGCCGGGGCATCAACTCCCCGGTCACCTCCAGCGCGGGCCGGCTCTTCGACGCGGTGGCCGCCGTGCTGGGCGTCCGGGATGAGGTCAGCTACGAGGGCCAGGCCGCGATCGAGCTCGAGCAGCTTGCCGACGTGGCCGAGCCGGGCGCCTACCCGGCGGCGGTCACCGGTGATGCGCCGCTGCGGGTGGCCGGGGCCGACCTGGTCCGGGCCGCCGCCGACGACCTGGCCGCCGGGACCGGGCCGCCCGTGATCGCGGCCCGGTTCCACAACGGCGTCGCCGCGGTCATCGAGCGGGCCTGCGCCGCGCTGCGGGACCGGCATGGCCTGTCGGTAGTCGCGCTGTCGGGCGGGGTGTTCCAGAACCTGCTGCTGACCGACCGGGTAGTCAGCGGCCTGACGGCCCGCGGCTTCCGCGTCCTGGTGCACCATCGGGTGCCCTGTAACGACGGGGGCATCAGCCTCGGCCAGGCGGCGGTGGCCGCCGCCCGGGACCAGGCGTCCTGAAGTGGCGGCCCAGCTCACTGGCGTAGCTGGTGCCCAGCTCGGCGCCATGCCGGGCGAGCCAGTCGGTGAATACGGTAGAGCCGGTCGCCGGGCCAGGGGAGTCGGCCAGGCCCTCGGCCATGGCCCGGTACTCATCAGGAGTCAGCAGCGTGTCCCGCAGGACCAGGCCCAGCGCGCGGGACAGCGGCCCGATCACGCTGCCGGGCACGGGCACCAGCGCGGCCCGGCTGCCGACCGCGTCCCGGATCGCGGCGACCATCTCGCGGAACGTCAGCGACTGCGGTCCTACCGCGTCGACCACGGCCGGCCCGGTTTCCGTCCCGAGGCGGACGCACAGCCGGGCCAGGTCGTCGACGTGGATCGGGCGCAGGCGATACCCGCCGCCCCCGCCGATCGCGAAGACCGGCAGCCGCCGCAGCAGCCAGGCGATATTGTTGACCAGCACGTCGTTGCCGCCGAACAGGACCGCGGGACGGGCGATCGCATGCGGCACGCCGGTGCCGGCAAGCAGTTGCTCGACGGCGGCCTTGCCCCGGAAGTAGGGGTAGGGCGACTCGGGGTCGGCGTGGGTGATCGAGACATGCACGATCCGCTGGATCCCGGCCGCAGCGGCCGCACGGAACAAGACGGCGCTGCTGGCGACGGCGGCCGCGTGGTCGATGCGCCCGTGGGCGAAGCGCACCCAGTAGGTGTTGTAAAGCGTGTGCGCCCCGCGCATGGCCTGCTCCAGGCCGGCCGGATCGGTGAAGTCCAGCGGCCAGGCCGTGACCGGGGTTCCGGGCGGAGCCTGGCCGGGATGACCGGTCAGCGTGCGGACCTGGTGCCCGGCGGCCAGCAGGTGCCCGGCGATGACCGAGCCCGAGTAGCTGAATGCCCCGGTGACGACGTCGGTCTGCCCTTCCGACGGCACAGTCTGCCGCGGCTTACTCGTGCGGGACGGGGGTGCGGCGGCGCAGCCAGTCAAACCAGGCTTGCATCCCGTCGCCGGTGGTGGCCGACACCTGCAGCAGCAGCGCATCAGGCGTCACCTTCCGCAGGCCGGAGGCGTACTGCCGGACGTCGAAGTCCACGTACGGGAGCAGGTCGGTCTTGTTCAGCAGGACCAGGTCGGCCCGGCGGAACATGTGCGGGTACTTCAGCGGCTTGTCCGCGCCCTCGGTCACCGCGGCCAGCACCACCCGGGCCTGCTCGCCCAGGTCGAACAGGGCGGGGCAGACCAGGTTGCCGACGTTCTCGATCATCACGATCGACCCGCTGGCCGGGTCCAGGCAGCGCAGCGCCCGGGCCAGCATCTCCGCGTCCAGGTGGCATCCGGCGCCGGTGTTGATCTGCACCACGCTGCTGCCGGCGGCCAGGACCCGGCTGGCGTCCAGCGCGGTCTCCTGGTCGCCCTCGATGACCGAGATGGACACCTGGTCGGCCATGCCGCGCATGGTCGCTTCCAGCACGGTGGTCTTGCCGGCACCAGGCGAGCTCATCAGGTTCACCGCCAGGATGCCGCGCTCGTGCAGCCACAGGCGGTTCTCCTGGGCGATCTGGTCGTTCTTGGCCAGCACCTTCTGCTGCAGCTCGATGGTCCGCGGGCCGTCCGCCGGGTCCAGCGTGACCAGCTCGCCGTCCGGCGGGTCAGCGGCCTGGCCGCCGTGCTCGTGCTCGTGGCCGTGGCCGTGGCCGTGCTCATGACCGGCGTGGCTGGATGCGGCATGGCCGTGCCCGTGGCTGCCCTGGCCATAGGCGTGGCCGTGCCGGTGGTCGTGTTCAGCCACCAGCAGCCGGACCGATCCGCCCGACGAGCATCCGCATGTCGCGCACATATGTCACCCCACCTGAACTGACGTGATCTTGAGGTCCTGCCCCGCCAGCACCGTTACCTCGGCGCTGCCGCACGGGCAGATGGCGATCGGGCCGTCTGGCTCGAAGTTAACGCCGCACACGCGGCAGCTGCACAAGCCCGGCGGCTCGAGGATCTCCAGCCGCGCGCCTTCCAGATTGGTCCCCTCGGTCACCAGGTCGAAGCAGAACCGGACCGAGTCAGCCACCACCCCGGACAGGGCGCCGATCTCCAGGCGCACGCACGTGATCCGGGCATCGGGCAGCCGCCCGGTCACCGCGTCAACGACGCCCTCGGTGATAGCTAGCTCGTGCACTGCTCGCTCTTCCTGATCGTGCTCAGCAGATCCGCGGCAGCGGGTCGCCGACCAGCATGTCAACGATCCGGGTGCCGCCGAACGCGGTCTTCAGCTGGACAATGCCCGGCGGGCCGTCCGTGACCTTGCCGATGATGGCGGCCTCCTCGCCCTGCGGGTGCGCGCGCAGCGCGGCCAGCGCGCTGTCGGCCTCGGCGCCGTCGACGACCACGACCACCCGGCCCTCGCAGGCCACGTACATCGGGTCGATGCCGAGCAACTCGGAGGCGCCGCGGACCTCCGGCCGGACGGGGATCTGATCCTCGCTGACCAGGATGCCGGCGCCCGCGGCCGCGGCGATCTCGTTCAGGATGGTGGCGACGCCGCCGCGGGTGGCATCCCGCATGGCCCGAACCCCGGCGACCTGGGCGAGCAGGCTGCGGACCAGCCCGTTGACCGGCGCGGTGTCGGATACGAGATCGGCCTCGATGTCCAGCTCGCCGCGGGCCAGCATGATGGTCACGCCGTGGTCGCCGACCGGCCCGGACACCAGGATCGCGTCGCCGGGCCGGGCCTGCGCGATGCCCAGCGTCCCGGCGTAGTCGACCAGCCCGACGCCGGCGGTGTTGATATAACAGCCGTCGGCCTTGCCTTTCTCCACCACCTTGGTGTCGCCGGTGACGACCTGCACGCCGGCTCGCTGCGCTGCCGCGCGCATGGATGCCGTGATCCGGGTCAGGCTCTCGACCGGGAAACCTTCCTCCAGGATGAAGCCCGCGGACAGGTACAGCGGCACGGCCCCGGACACGGCCAGGTCGTTGACGGTCCCGTTCACGGCGAGGTCGCCGATGTCCCCGCCGGGGAAGAACAGCGGCGAGACCACGTAGGAGTCTGTGGTCAGGGCCACCTTGGCCCCGTTGACGTGCACCCGCGCAGCGTCCTCCAGCGGCTCCAGCAGCGGGTTGCGGAAGGCGTCCAGGAAGATCGCCTCGATGAGCGTCTGGGTCGCCTTGCCGCCCGCGCCGTGCGACATGGTGATCCGCTCTTCCTTGACCCGCGGCCGGGCCCGGCGGGCGCGGTCGATGCGGTCCAGTACCAGTTCCTCGCGGACCGTGCCGGGCGCGGGCTGCGGCGACCCCTGGCGCCCGGGCTGCCCCGGCCCGGCATGCTCGTCGTGGGCCCGCAGCGCCTCGGCGACCCAGCCCGACGGGTGGCCGGCGGCCTGGCTGCCTGTCATGACCGGCTCGCCTCCTTCACCCGGGTGCGGGTCAGGCGGCCGAAGTTGTAGTACGCCGCGCAGGCGCCTTCGGGCGAGACCATGCAGGTGCCGATCGGCGTTTCCGGCGTGCAGGCGGTGCCGAACACCTTGCACTCCCAGGGCTTGAGGACGCCCTTGAGTACCTCACCGCACTGGCAGGCCTTGGGATCGGCGACCCGGACGCCGGGAACGGAGAACAGCTGCTCGGCGTCGAACTTCGCGTACTGCTCGCGGATGCTGAGCGCGGAATGGGAGATGAAGCCCAGGCCGCGCCACTCGAAATAGGGGCGCAGCGCCATCGTCTCCCCGATCGCCTTCAGCGCGACCAGGTTGCCGTCCCAGGGCACCACCCGGGCGTACTGGTTCTCGACCTCGGACCGCCCGGCGGCCAGCTGCTGCATCAGCATGTAGATGGACTGCAGGATGTCCAGCGGCTCGAAGCCGGCCACCACGACCGGCTTGCCGTAGTCGCGGGCGATGAACTCATACGGCCGGCAGCCGATCACCGTGGACACGTGGCCGGGGCCGAGGAACCCGTCCAGCCGCAGGTCCGGCGAGTCCAGGATGGCCTTGATGGCCGGGATGATCGTCACGTGGTTGCAGAAGACAGAGAAATTGCCCAGGTTCTCGGCGGCGGCGCGCAGGATCGTCATCGCGGTGGACGGCGCCGTGGTCTCGAAGCCGATGGCCATGAAGACGAC
Source organism: Streptosporangiaceae bacterium (assembly GCA_035763085.1). Lineage (GTDB taxonomy): Bacteria > Actinomycetota > Actinomycetes > Streptosporangiales > Streptosporangiaceae > DASUBV01. The sequence continues at coordinate 31,795 of DASUBV010000388.1, forward strand.
CCGCTTGTCCGGGTTACTGCGGGCGATCTTCAGGGAGTCCAGCGGGGAGTAGACCATCCGGATGTCGGTTCCGCGAGCCTTGGCGTCGAAGAAGGAGCCGTTGCTGCCCGGCACGCGCATCATGTCGCCGAACGAGGTCATGATGACGTCCGGCTGGGCGGCCAGCGCCATCGCGTCGTCCATCCGGCCCATCGGGATCACGCACACCGGGCAGCCGGGCCCGTGTACCAGGGTGATCTGCTCGGGCAGGTAATCCTCGAGGCCGTGCTTGTAGATGGTGTGAGTGTGCCCCCCGCACACCTCCATCAGCTTGTACTGGCGGCCCGGCTCGCACAGCGCGGCGATCTTCGCCGCCAGCGCATGCGCCTTGTCGGAGTCGCGGAACTCGTCAACGAATCGCATGGCTGTCACTCCTATTCGATCCGGGAGTCCTGCAGGGCGGCGAGCTCATCCTCATAGGCCTGGCCGATGCCCTCCAGGAAGGCCAGCGCGGCCGCGGCCTCGCCCTCGTCGATCTTGGAGAGCGCGAACCCGACATGGATGAGCACCCACTCGCCCGGCTTCGGCGGATCGTCGGACAGCAGGCCGACGTTGATCACCCGCCGGACCCCGCTGACGTTCACCTTGGCCAGATCGCTCTGATCGGGGAGGAACTCGATCACCTCACCCGGGATGCCGAGGCACATGTGCCCACCCCTTTAGTAATAAGTGCTGGCCGCTGGCGTCCTGCGCTCCTGCGGCCATGACTTCCCGCCCGCTGTCACTGCAGTCCTCGCCGGTGGCGGTGACCAGGTCCAGGACGACCCGGACCGCCTCGTCGACGGCCGCCGCCACCGGGTCACTCAGCCCCATGCCGTACTCGATGCTGGCCGGCTCGCAGCCGACGATCAGGACCCGGCCGGGCCGCTCACCGCCCAGCATGTCGAGCATGCTGAAGACCACGTCAGGCTGCATGCCGTGGGCGTCCAGTAGCGGGCTGCCGGCCAGCGCTGCCGCCGCCGGGTCGGGCTCCTGGTCCTGCCCTCCCGGCTGCGGGGCGGGGCTGCTGCCTGATTCCGCTGCTCCGGCCGGTTCCGCTGCTGCGCCGGGTTCCGCTGCGGCGGGCCCGGCTGCGGCTCCCGGTTCCGCGGTGGCGGCCGGGCCGGCCGGGCCGAGCTCCGGCTCGATGATGTAGACGGTGCCGGGCTCGCCGCCGCGGGCGGTCGCGTCGACCAGGATCGCCGCGTCGTACCCGCTGGACAGATCGTAGGCCAGGTGCATGCCGCGGATGCCGTAGTCGACGACCTTGACCCCGCCGGGCAGGTCCGCGCCGTACAGCCGGGTCGCCACCTCGACCCCGAAGCCGTCATCGCCCAGGAAGATGTTGCCGATCCCGGCGACGAGCGTCTGGCCAGTCATGGCGCCCCCGGCCCGGCGTTGTCACCAGACGGGGTCTCGGCGGCGGGAGCCTCGGCGGCGGCCTCGCCACCTCGGGCCTGCCGTGGCACCGACGGCGCCGGGCCGAGCGCCGCCAGGCACAGCTCCCACAGCGCGTGGTACATCGTCGTCTGCGCTTCCTGGATCCGGTGCACGGACGCGGACGGCGCGACGAACAGGTAGTCAATGCTGTCCAGCTCGGCCATCTTGCCGCCGGCGTAGCCGGCGATGCCGATGGTGAGCATGCCGCGGCGGCTGGCCTCGTTGAAGGCGCGCAGCAGGTTCTCGGAGTTGCCGCTGGTGGACAGCCCGACCGCGATGTCGGCCTTACCGCCGAACGCCGCGATCTGCCGGGCGAACACCACGTCCACGCCGATGTCGTTCGACAGCGCGGTCAGCACCGATGAGTCGCTGGCCAGCGACAGGGCGGGCAGCGGCCGCCGGGCTGGCGCAGCCGGGCCCGGTCCGGTTCCGCCGTGCGCCGCCCCGGCCGCCGGGCCGGCGGTGAGCGGGCCTTCCGGATGCAGGAACAGCGTCACGAGCTGCTGCGCGTCGGTGGCGCTGCCGCCGTTGCCGAACGCCAGCAGCCGTCCGCCTGCGCCGAACTGGCTGGCCATGTCCCGTGCGCAGGCCGTCAGCCTGGTCCCGTCGGCCGCCAGCACTGCCCGGCGCAGCTCCAGGATCTCGGCCGCCTTGGCCACGGTGGACTGGCGGACCTGCTCCAGCACCGCGGACACATCTGTCTTCCCGGCATACAGGAAGGGATACAGAGACTCCACCGAGCCCGCGGCGGGCTGGCTGCCAGGCGGCTGCTGGCTCATGGTGTCACCACCGCGATCGCCTCCCGCGCGTGCACCAGGATCGTGTCGCCGACACCCGCGCTGACCAGCGCGACGCTGACTTCCTCGCGGCCCGCGCCGGTGTCGACCAGTGCCATCTCGTCATCGAGCAGCTCGACGATGGTGACGGACACCGCAACGTCGGAGCAGGTGATGCACACGTCGCCGTGGCACTGCGGACCGGTACTGGTCACGCGACCACCCCCGGCGCCAGCACGCCCGGCTGCTCGAAGAACACGTGCACCAGCTCCCACAGCACGTGATACGTGGTCACCTGGATCTCCTTGACGATCCGGGGATCGGTGGAGCTGGTGACCAGGGCGTGGTCCACCGCCGGACTCGCCGCGATCGCGCCGCCGCCCGCGCCGGCCAGCGCGACCGTGAGCATGCCGAGCTGGTGCGCGGCCTGCAGCCCGGCGAGCACGCTGGGGCTGTCGCCCTCGGCGGCGATCCCCAGGGCGATGTCGTCGGCCTGCCCCAGGCAGCTCAGCTGGTGCGAGAACACCGCCGCCATCCCCTCCCGGGCGGCGATGCCGGTCACCGTCGCGACATCCGAGGTGAGGGAGATCGCGGGCAGCGCCCGCTTCCCGACGATCACCGGGTGCACGAACTCCACCGCGACGTGCTGGGCGTCGGTGCTCGCCCCGCCGATGCCGAACACGATGAGCTTGCCGCCCCGGTGGAACCGGATGGCCATGTCGTGGCAGGCGGCCGCGACCGCGCCGGCCTGATCGGCGAGCTCGTGCACGGGCTGCTCGCGGCGGCCGAACAGCGTCGCCGCCGCGTCGTCGCCCGGCGGCGCGGGCACGGCCGGGCCGCCTGGCCGGGTCATGCCGGCGTCCCGCCCGCGCCGCCCTCGGGATCGGCCCCCTCGGACGGTGCTACGTCAGGATGTGCCGCTGGCCCGGGCCGGCTGGAGTCGGGCAGGGACACCTCGACCTGCACGCCGACATCATTACGAACCTTCAGGGAGCCGAGGAATGCGGAGTAGGGCCGGATCCCGAAGTCGGTCTGCGTGACCGACGTCGCGGCCCGGTACTCGCCCGGCTGCGGCACGCTGACCGACAGGCGCACCGGCCGCGACCGGCCGGCCAGGGTGAGCGTCCCGCTGATGACCCCGCCGCCGCCGGCGGCAGGCTCGAAGCTGCTTGCGGAGAAGGTCGCCTCCGGATGGCGGTCCGCGGTGAGGACCTTGCGGGCGGTCACGGCGATCTCGCGCTTATCCCGGTCGCTCAGCGGCTTGACGCCGCCGGTCCCCTTCCTGACGACCAGGGATCCCATGTCCACAGCCACCTCCAGGCTCGCAGGAGCCAGGTCGTCCCCCACGACCAGCTCGCCAGACCAGCGAGCAGCCTCGATCGTCAGGTCATGCCCCGCCTGCGCCGCGAGCCCGTCGCGGAGAGTAGTTAAGACGATGCGACCACGATCTGTGCCGAGGTGGTGGCGTCCTGCGAGAATCGCCATAGGAGCACCGTAGGACACTTGTGGGGGGACGTCCAGCGATCTGGCAGGACACGTCTGGCCAGATCGCCGCCAGGCCCGGGCCTCCGGCTGCTCAGGGCAGCGGCACCTCACCGAAAACCTCCTGAATGCGCCGCAGGTCACGCATCCGGGGCTCGGTCGCGCCGCCCACCCACCGGCTCACGGTCTTGACCGAGACGCCGAGCTGGCGGGCCGCCGCTTCCTGGGTCAGGCCCTCGCGGCGCAGTGCGCTGGACATCCACTCGGCGAACGTCCCGGAGTGGTTCTGGTGGCCGTTGCTGGCGGCGTGCGGGCCGCCCGGCTGTCCCGGCCGCTCGCCATCCGGGCCATCCGGGCCATCCGGGCCATCCGGGCCGCCGGGCGCCGCGCCGGGGCGCATTGCGGCCGCCTGCACGGCCTGGGCCGCCTCGGTGGCCTGGCTGACCTGCTCACTGGTCGCCCTGGGCAGCTCGACCGAGGTGGTGTGAGCGTTCTCAGCCGGGCTGACCTGCACCGGCTGCACGACCGAGACGGGCGGCCCCGGCACTGTCGGCGGCAGGATGGCGGAGTCGGAGTGCAGCACGTCGACCTCGACGTGCTCGGGGAAGATCCGGAAGGCGACCTGGATCGACCCGGTCGGCCCGGCCGCGTCCAGCAGGGCCCGGAACACCGTCTCGCCGACCTCGCGGTTGCCCTCATCGGTTAGCGGCGACTCGGCCAGGCAGCGCCGCACGAAGTCCCGGATGTCCGGGATTGAGGACGGGCGGGCGGTAAACACCTGCGACAGCACCACGACGGGAACAACTTCAATCGGGCTCCCCGCGGCACCGTACAGGGGCTCCGCCACCGGTCCGTCTCCCTTAGCCGTGTCACCCCGCAGCACGCGACGGGGATGTGGCACAGAGTACGTGGTGCCGACACGCCGGGAAACCCTCTCTGCAGTTTCAGTTACCGGGTAGGTCAGTTTTGGCCGGACTGAGCGGTCCGCAGCCGCCGGCGCGGTGCGGGCCGGAATGGTTCCGGCGGCGCCGACTGCGCCGCAGGTCCGGGGGCATGAGGCCGGTCAGCAGGGGGGTCAGGGATCAAGACATTTATGTCTGGTGAACTGTCCGTAGAGCCTTGTAGGCGGACGGTAGCGGGTCTAGGGTGATGCACACCTCTGCGCATCACAGGTGAGGTGCGTCTTGTTCCTATGTTCCGGCGCGGCAGCGCCGTCTATCGGGGCCCGGGAGACCACCGGACGCTTAGTCATGGGTGGCCGAGGTCGCAGGTCAGCTCGCGTGCGCGCGGCGCGCGCCGCGTCATCAGGAGCTGAGTCGAGCCAGTCTCCAGCCGAACCAGTAGCGAGGAGGTGGCCTCGCTATGGCCACTGACACACAGGCAGGCACATCGCAGGCGGGCACCACCGAGCCCGTGGTGCACATTCTGTGGATGAACGGCGGCCTCGGCTGCGACGGTGACTCCGTCGCGCTGACCGCCGCCACCCAGCCCAGCATCGAGGAGATCGCGCTCGGCGCGCTGCCCGGGCTGCCTCAGGTGGCGGTGCACTGGCCGCTGATCGACTACGAGTGCGGCCCGGAGACCGGGGCCGACACCTTCATCGAGTGGTGGCACAAGGCCGACCGCGGCGAGCTGGACCCGTTTGTCCTGGTCGTCGAGGGATCGATCCCGAACGAGGCGATCAAGGCCGAGGGCTACTGGTGCGGGTTCGGCAACAACCCGGCCACCGGCCAGCCGATGACCACCAGCGAGTGGCTGGACCGGCTGGCGCCCAAGGCCACCGCGATCCTGGCCGCGGGCACCTGCGCCACCTACGGCGGCATCCACGCGATGGCCGGGAACCCGACCGGGGCCATGGGCGTGCCCGACTACCTGGGCTGGGACTGGCGCTCGAAGGCGGGCCTGCCGATCGTCTGCGTGCCCGGCTGCCCGACCCACCCCGACAACCTGTCCGAGACGATCCTGTACCTGCTCTACCAGGTGGCCGGGCAGGCGCCGATGATCCCGCTGGATGAGGCCCTGCGGCCGACCTGGCTGTTCGGCAACACCGTCCACGAGGGCTGTGACCGCGGCGGCTACTACGAGCAGGGCGACTTCGCCGGTGAGTACGGCTCGCCCAAGTGCCTGGTCAAGCTCGGCTGCTGGGGGCCCGTGGTCAAGTGCAACGTCCCCAAGCGCGGCTGGATCAACGGCGTGGGTGGCTGCCCGAACGTCGGCGGGATCTGCATCGCGTGCACGATGCCGGGCTTCCCGGACAAGTTCATGCCGTTCATGGACGAGCCGCCCGGCTCGAAAGTGTCGGCGACCGCGAGCACGTTGTACGGCACCGTGATCCGGACCCTGCGCGGGTTCACGGCCAAGACGGCCGACGAGGAGCCGAAGTGGCGCAAGAAGAGCGACGAGCTTCTCACGGGCTACAAGAAGACCTGGTGACATGACCGGCGTCGGCGCCGCTGGCGGCTGCGCCCTGGAGGGGAAGGGATTGAGCGATGGCTACGGCCCAAGACACCGGTCTCGTGGAGATGGCCTGGGACCCGATCACCCGGATCGTCGGCAGCCTGGGGATCTACACCAAGATCGACTTTAACCAGAAGAAGGTCGTCGAGTGCCACAGCACCTCGTCCATCTTCCGCGGCTACAGCATCTTCATGAAGGGCAAGGACCCGCGCGACGCCCACTTCATCACCAGCCGCATCTGCGGCATCTGCGGCGATAATCACGCGACCTGCTCGGTGTACTGCCAGAACATGGCCTACGGCGTCCGCCCGCCGCACCTGGGTGAGTGGATCATCAACCTCGGCGAGGCCGCCGAGTACATGTTCGACCACAACATCTTCCAGGAGAATCTGGTCGGGGTGGACTTCTGCGAGCGGATGGTCGGCGAGACCAACCCCGGCGTGCTGGAGATGGCCAACAGCACCGAGGCGCCGCACGCGGCCGAGCACGGCTACCGGACCATCGGCGACATCATGCGCTCGCTGAACCCGCTGGAGGGCGAGTTCTACCGCGAGGCGCTGCAGGTGTCGCGGTCCACCCGGGAGATGTTCTGCCTGATGGAGGGGCGGCACGTGCACCCCTCCACGCTGTACCCGGGCGGCGTGGGCACCACGCCCACGGTCCAGCTGTTCACCGACTACCTGACCCGGCTGATGCGCTACGTGGAGTTCATGAAGCGCGTGGTGCCGATGCACAACGACCTGTTCGACTTCTTCTACCAGGCCATGCCGGGTTATGAGGAGGTCGGCCGCCGCCGCGCGGACATGGTCTGCTGGGGCAGCCTGAACGACCCCGAGCACTGCGACTTCCGCTACGACCACATGACGAACTGGGGCCGGAAGATGTTCGTGACCCCCGGCGTCATCCGCGACGGCCAGCTGATCACCAACGACCTGGTGGAGATCAACCTGGGCATCCGGATCCTGCTGGGCAGCTCGTTCTACGAGGACTGGGAAGGGCAGGAGCAGTTCGTCACCCGGGACCCGCTGGGCAATCCGGTGGACTCCCGGCACCCGTGGAACCAGCACACGATCCCGAAGCCGGCCAAGCGTGACTTCGACGACAAGTACAGCTGGGTGATGTCCCCGCGCTGGTTCGACGGCACGAACTACATGGCCGCCGACACCGGCGGCGGCCCGCTGGCCCGGCTGTGGGCCACCGCGCTCGGCGGCCTGGTCGACTGCGGCTACGTCAAGTCGACCGGGCACAGCGTGCAGATCAACCTGCCGCGCACGGTCACCAAGCCCGAGGTCAGCTTCGAGTGGACGATCCCGACCGATTCCGAGGGCCGGCCGCTGTCCAACGCCATCGAGCGGGACCGGGCCCGGACCTACTTCCAGGCCTACGCGGCGGCCTGTGCGCTGTACTTCATGGAGCAGGCCCTGGCCGAGATCCGGGCCGGGCGGACCAAGACCTGGGAGCCGTTCTCCGTTCCCGACGAGGCCAACAGCTGCGGGTTCACCGAGGCCGTCCGCGGCGTGCTGTCGCATCACATGGTGGTGCGCGGCGGGAAGATCGCCAACTACCACCCGTACCCGCCGACGCCGTGGAACGCCAGCGTGCGGGACAGCTTCGGCACCCCCGGCCCCTACGAGGACGCGGTGCAGAACACCCCGATCTTCGAGGAGAACCCGCCGGACCAGTTCAAGGGCATCGACATCATGCGGGCGGTGCGCAGCTTCGACCCGTGCCTGCCGTGCGGGGTGCACATGTACCTGGGCAACGGCAGGGCGCTGCAGAAGGTGCACTCGCCGATGTCGGCGGTGACCCTCTCCAGCTGAGTTACCGGCCAGCGCCGCCATGCCCGGCTGGCCACCCGATCGCCAACAGGACCGGAGGCGAGGCGCATGACCAGCGTGCGGAATACCGGCGCGCGAGTCGAGGAACTGCTGGGCTCGCTGCGCTCGGGCGGCATGGGCCCCGCCGCGGATGCCGCCGAGGAGCTGGTCAGCCTGCTCGTCGCGCTGTACGGGGACGGCCTGGCCCGGATCGTCTCCGTGCTCGACGACGGCGGCGAGGCCGGCGCCGAGCTGCTGGCCAAGCTGGCCGACGACCCGCAGGTCGAGGGCCTGCTGCTGCTGCACGACCTGCACCCGCTGGACGTCGACACCAGGATTCAGCGGGCCCTGGACCGGGTCCGGCCCTACCTGGGCTCGCACGCCGGCGGCGTGCAGTACCTGGGCACCGAGGACGGCGTGGCCCGGCTGCGGCTGGAAGGCAGCTGCCACGGCTGCCCGTCGTCCACGGTGACCGTGCAGCTGGCCATCCAGACCGCGGTGGAGGATGCCGCTCCGGAGGTCAGCGAGGTCGTGGTCGAGGGCATGACCGCCGCGCCCGAGCCCGGCCTGCTGCAGATCGGCCGCCGGCCGCCCGACGCCGGCGGCCAGCCCGGCGCCCCCGCCGGGGACCTCACGGCGGGACCGGGCCCCGCCTGGTTCACCCTGCCCGGCCTCGGGCCGCCGAGCGCGCGGCCGGTGAGCGCGATGGCGGGCGGGACCGCGGTGCTGCTGTGCTCGGTGCGCGGCACGCTGTATGCCTACCTGGACGCCTGCGCGTCCTGCGGGTCGGCGATGACCGAGGGAAAGCTGGACCGGGAGGAGCTCACCTGCCCGGCGTGCGGCCAGCGCTTCAACGTGCGGCTCGCGGGCCAGGGGATCGATGACCCGGCCGCCCACCTCGACCCGCTGCCCCTGCTCACCGACAGCCAGGGGGTGCGGGTGGCGCTCCCCGAGGCAGCGGCACCATGACGCCCGCACCTGGCCTGCGGCGGTTCGTCCGCCCGGACCGCCCGGACGACCCGGCCGGCCCCGGCCGCAAGGTCGGCCCGGGCGACCCAGCCAGCGCCGGGCGCCAGGCCGGCCACGGCGACCCCGGCACGCCGGACAGCCCCGGCCACGAGCATGAGCACGGCCACGGCCAGACCTCGGCGCAGTCCGCCGCCGGCTCGCTGCCGCCGCTGGTGGCCCAGCTCCTGGCGGATGCCCCGCCCGAGCCTGCTGGCCCGCCAGTGTCCGCCGGCCCGCCAGAGTCCGCGGGCCTGCCTGAGCCGCCCGGCCCGCCAGAGCCGGCGGGCGCTCCCGACGCTGCCAGTCTGCCTGAGCCGGCCGGTCCGCCCGGGACGGCCGACCTGCCCGCCGCCGGGCGGTCGCCGGGCGCCCGCACGGGCGGGCCCGCTCCCGAGACGGAAAAGTGCGAGCTGTGCTCCGCCGGGATTCCGGCCGAGCACGGTCACGTCGCCGACCTGGAGAACGCGTCCCTGGTGTGCGCGTGCCGGGCCTGCTACCTGCTGTTCACCCAGCCCGCCGCGGGGCGCGGCCGCTACCGCGCCGTGCCGGACCGCTATCTGTCCGACCCCGGGCCGCCGCTGGCCGCCGCGGAGTGGGACCGCCTGGAGATACCGGTCGGCCTGGCCTTCTTCCTCCGCAGTTCGGCCGCCGACCGGGTGGCCGGCTTTTACCCCAGCCCGGCGGGCGTCACCGAGTGCGTGCTCGACCTGGGCGCGTGGGAGGAGCTCACCCGCGACCACCCGCTGCTCGGCGCGCCCGATCCCGACGTCGAGGCCGCGCTGATCTGCCGGACTGACGACGGCATCGAGTCGTTCGTGGTGCCGATCGACGCCTGCTACGAGCTGGCCGGGCGGATGCGGCTGCACTGGCGGGGCTTCGACGGCGGCGCGGAGGCCCGGGCCAGCATCGCCGGCTTCCTGGACACGGTCCGCTCCCAGGCACGTCCGTTCACGATGGAGTCGCAGAGTGGCTGAGCTCGTCTTCGACTGCACCGGCGCCCGCGCCGACAAGTTCGCCGTGGTCCCGGCCATGACGATGACCCTGCGGATCGCCGAGACCAGCGGCCAGCGCGTGGACGCCATCGCGCTGCGCGTCCAGATCCGGATCGAGCCGTCGCGGCGCCGCTACACCGACGCGGAAGCAGAACGACTCGGCGACCTGTTCGGGGAGACACACCGCTGGGCCGAGACCCTGCGGCCGGTCCAGTTCACCAACGTGTCCATCATGGTGCCGGGCTTCACCGGCAGCACCGAGCTGGACCTGCCCGTCCCGCTCAGCTACGACATGGAGATCGGCGCGACCCGGTACTTCGCCGGCCTGGATGCCGGCGAGGTGCCGCTGCTGCTGCTGTTCAGCGGCACCGTCTTCGGCACCGCTGACGGCCGGCTGTCGGTCCAGCAGGTGCCCTGGAGCAAGGAGGCCAGCTACCGGCTGCCGGTAGCGACCTGGCGGGAAGCCATCGACGCCCACTTCCCGAACAGCGCGTGGCTCAAGATCAGCACGCACACGCTCGACGAGCTGCAGCGCTTCAAGACCCGCCGGGCGCTGCCGACCTGGGAGGCCACCCTGCTGGCGCTGCTGGCCGAGGCCGCCGAGCCCGCCGGGGCGTCCCCCGAGAACGGCCAGGGATCACCGGAGCAGCGGCCATGAGACTCAGCCCCGAGCACCTGGCGCACGCACGCCGGGTCGCCGACGCCATCTTGTACGAGGGGTACCTGCTCTACCCCTACCGGCAGTCCGCGCAGAAGAACCAGGTCCGGTTCCAGTTCGGGGTCCTGATGCCGCCCGGCTACACCGAGGTCGATCCGCACGAGGCCGCGGCCAGCCAGACCGAGTGCCTGCTGGACTGCCCCGGCGACGCGCAGATCCGGGTCCTGGTCCGCTTCCTGCACCTGCAGCGCCGGACCGTGCAGGGCATCTCCCCGGAGACCGGTGAACTGCACGACGTCGGCGCCCTGTACGTGGACGGGACCGAGTACACCTCCTGGGATGAGGCGGCCGAGCGGGAGCAGCAGATGACGGTCGAGGTGGCCGCGCTGCTGGAGGGCGACAAGGACCTGCAGTTCCATGTCGGCGCGGGCGAGTCGGCCGAGGACCTCACCGACTCTGCCGGCCGGCCCGCCGGGCGGATCATAAGGCGCTGGGCCGCCCTGGACGGGGTGATCCAGATGCACGCCGAGCGCGTCGCCGGCCCGTACCAGGCGCTGCGGCTGCGGATCCGGGTCCAGAACACCGCCGCGCCGCTGGCGGCCATCGGGACCAGGGACGAGGCCCTGCGCCATGCGTTCATCGCGGCGCACACGCTGATCGGGGTGCCCGGCGGCTCGTTCCTGTCCATGACTGACCCGCCCGAGTGGGCCGCCGCCGCGGTCGCCGACTGCCAGAACACCGGTACCTGGCCGGTGCTGGCCGGCCCGGCCGACTGCCGCGACCTGATGCTGTCCTCCCCGGTGATCCTCTACGACCACCCCGAGATCGCCGCTGAGAGCGCCGGTGACCTGTTCGACGGCACCGAGATCGACGAGATCCTGACCCTGCGGACGCTGGCCCTGACCGAGGCGGAAAAGCGCGAGGCACGGGCCACTGACGACCGGGTGGCGCAGATGCTCGACCGGCTGGACGACCTGCCACCGGAAATGCTCGACCGGATGCACGGCGCGATCAGGTACCTGCGCTCCGCGCCCGGGTCCGGCGGCGTGACCCAGAACGGAACGGCCGAGCGCGTGCCGAGCCCCGCCGCCGTGCCGGGCTCCGGCGACCCGGGGGACTGGCCCGGCGCGGACCTGTCCCGTGACCAGGCAGCCGTGCCCGGCGGGCAGCCGGACACGCCGTGGTGGGACCCCGGCGCGGACACCTCGGTCTCCCCGGAGACTGACCACGTGCTGGTCGGCGGCGTGCAGGTGGCGCACGGCAGCCGGGTGGTGATGCGGCCGGGAGCCCGGCGCGCCGATGCCCAGGACCTGTTCCTGGCCGGCCGCGAGGCCGTCGTCGAGGCCGTCCTGCAGGACGTGGACGGGCAGGTGCACCTGGCGCTCACGCCCGTCGATGATCCGGCCGCCGACCTGCAGCGCACTCACGGCAGGTTCCTGTACTTCGCACCGGACGAGGTCGAGCCGCTGGGGCCGGCTGGACAGGGCACAACCGAAGGGGAAGACCGATGATCTCCAGGCTGATCAAGGTGGCCGTGGTGGCCGCCGTAGTCGCGGTCGTCGTGCAGTCGGTACCGGACATCAAGCGGTACCTCGAACTGCGCGACATGTGAGGACCCGCTGACCCACCCTCAGGCGCCGCCGGGCGCGAGCGGGCAATACTGCTGGCGTGGACGGTTACCTCGTCAGCACGGACGGCTCAGCGGTCCCGGCGGACCGGGCGGCGGCCGAGCATGCCCTGAGCGCGGGCTCGCTGCTGTGGCTTGACCTGCGCGGCACCGGGGCGGACACCCTGGCCATGCTGCGCGAGGTCTTCGGGTTCCACCCGGTGGCCATGGAGGACGTGGCCGAGTTCCGGCAGCGGCCGAAGGCCGAGAACTTCGGCGACATGGCCTACATCGTGGCCTACGCAGCGACCAAGGTCCTGGGCAAGCTGGTCGAGGTACACCTGTTCTACGCCGAGAACTTCCTGATCACGGTGAGCAGGAAGGGCCATGTCTCCAGCGTGCTGGAGGACATCAGGAGCCGGCTGGCCGCCGATGGCGGCCTGGACGATGCGCCCGGCCGCCCGGCCCGGCTGGTCATGCTGCACCGGATCCTCGACGCCATGGCCGACACCTACTTCGGGCCGCTGTCGGACCTGGATGACCGGATTGACGCCCTGCTGGAGCGCATCTTCGCCCGGCCGACCAAGGATGAGCTCAGCGACCTGCTCGCCATGCAGCGCTGGCTGGTCGGCGTGCGCAAGCTGGTGTCGCCGCAGCGCGATGTCGCGGCCGCCCTGCAGTCCGGCGTGGTGGCGCTGCCCGGCAAGACCGCTGACGCCGACCCCTACCTGCGTGACCTGTATGACCACGTGATCCGCATCAGCGATCAGATCGACAGCTACCGGGACCTGCTCAGCAACGGGATGGACGCCTACCTGTCGATGGTGTCCAACAAGCTGAATGAGGTCATGAAGCAGCTCACGATTATCGCCACCGTGTTCTTGCCGCTGTCGTTCCTGACCGACTTCTTCGGTCAGAACTTCGCGTGGATGGTCACCCACCTAGGCGGGCTGGCGACCTTCCTGGGCCTCGGGATCGGCACCGAGATTGTCGCCGTGGCCGGGCTCTTCTGGCTGTTCCGGCGCCGCGGCTGGCTGTGAGGTGCCACTCCCGGCGTCACCCGCAGCGGCCCTCCGGACCTGGTGTGCGGTTGCTGGGGGGTTCCGGGGGGTGGCCCCCCGGATCAGCACAGCGAGCGCGGCCGCGCCGGCGGGCGGCAGGGTGATCAGGGCGGGCAGCTGATAGCGCCAGGAGAACTCGAACAGGTCAGAGACCAGCAGGATGCTCGCCCCCGAGGCGAAGAACAGCAGGCAGGCCGCGGCCAGCTGGCGCCGCCGCGGGTCGGCGCGCCGCCAGGCCAGGGCCAGCGACCCGGCCAGGCCGAGCAGCGCGGCCAGCGCCAGCAGCGGGCCCGGCGTGTACCCGCCGTGCAGCTGGTAGCCGCGCAGGAACCCGGCCGCCGGCTGCCAGACGGCGGGCCGGCCGCCGCCGAACCGGTCGGTGGTGTCGGCGACGAACGCCCGCGAGGCGTGCGGCAGGTAGGGATACCGGGTCTGGAACTGCCACCGGGAGATCGGCGTATCGCCGGGGCTGCCCGTCCGGCCCGGCGCGAACAGCTTGACCACGTCCGTGCCGTAGGCGGTCAGCACCCGCAGCGGCTGCTGGTGCAGGACGTGGCTGTTGAAGGCCGACACCAGCCGCGAGGCCTCGCTGGAGGCCACCGACCGGTTCAGGTAGCGGATCTTCTCATTCAGGTAGTAAGGCCGCAGCGGGGACAGCGGGCTGTGCTCCAGGCCGTCGATGCCGAGCTTCTTCTGGGCCGGGGTCGGGCACAGCGCGCGCTGGCTCACCGGCAGCCGGAGGGTCGCGCAGTCGGCGGCGGCCGCCATCCGGCCGTAGGTCGTGGTCACGCCGGTGTGCGAGAGCCAGAAGTGGCCGGTGGCCACCTGCGCCGCGGTCATGTAGGCCAGGATCGGCACCGCGAACGCCGCGCACAGCAGCCCGGCCTGGCCCAGGGCCCGCCGCCAGCTGCCCGCGGCGGCCAGCACGTAGCACAGGGCCGGGAGGATGAGGATCTCGCCCACCTGGCGGACCGGCGCCGCCGCGCCGAGGATCAGGCCCCCGGCCAGCACCGACCACCAGGTGCTGCGCGGCCGCCAGGCCAGCACCACGATCCCGGCCACGATCAGCGCCTCGAACAGCACGTCGGGCATCAGCGTCTGCTCGGCCTGCAGCTGGTAGGCATCGAGCAGCACCGGCGCCGTGGCCAGGGCGGCCAGCCAGCGAGCGCAGCCGCGGCGCACCAGCAGCACGTAGATGGCCACGGCCATGGCCAGGCCGAGCAGGTGCTGGAAGACGGCGACCGCGTTCAGGTTCAGCACCTGCGCGATGACGCGCAGCGGCACCCGGTAGCCGACCGGGTCGTTGCCCTGCGCCGAGTACAGGTACCGGGTGGTGTCGATGTAGAACAGCGCCGGCCGGTAAGCGAGCTGGGCTGCCACCCGCAGGACCAGCCCGGCGAGCAGCAGCACCGACACCAGCCAGTGGCGGCGCAGCAGGCCGCTGAGTCGCTGGCCAGGCGAGGCCGCTCCGGGCCGTTGCGTTACTGAGTCCCCGGCGGGCGTGCTGGCCGCGGATCCGGGCCCGGCGGCGCCGGCCGCAGCCGGGCCGGCGCCGTCCGGATGCTGGCGGGCGGCGCCGCGGCGGCGGAGCGCGGGGATCATCCAGTCCGCGCGGTGACCCGCTGCTCCCGCTCGGCCGCGACGGCGGAGCGGGTGGTCCTGCGGCGCCGCGCGTACCTGATGAGGACGGCGATCCCGAGGGCCCCGGCCGGTGGCAGGGTCACGATGGCCGGGATCTGGTAGCGCCAGCTGAACTGAAATATGTCGGACATGAGCAGCACCGCGGCGCCGCTGGAGATGAACAGCAGGGCGCCGAGGGCGAGCTGCCGCTGCGCCGGGCTGGCCCGGCGCCGCAGCACCGTCAGCGCCCCGGCCAGCCCGGTGATCACGCTCAGCAGCAGCAGCGGGCCGGGAGTGAAGCCGCCGTAGAGCATGTACCGGCGCAGGAAGGCCGCGCCCGGCACCCACACGAAGGAGTTGCCGCCGTAAGCGGCATCCAGCTTGCGGTAGACGGTTGGCCCGCCCGCCACGGCGAGTTTCAGCGCGAAGATGATGGTGCCCTGGCGGTTCACCCCGATCGTCGGGGCGAACGTCGGGTAGGTGGTGTGGAACTGCCACCGGGAGATCGGCGTGTCGCCGGGGCTGGTCACCCGGCTCAGGGCGAACAACTTCACCGCGTCGCTGCCGATCCGGCCCGCCACCCGCAGCGGCTGCTGGGTCACGACAGCCTGGTTGAAGCTGCCGATGACGGCGCTGCGCTCCATGCCCGGCGGCGTCGGGTACTGGCGCAGCGGCGAGCCGGGCCCGTGGTCCAGCCAGTCCGGGCCCAGTGCCTGCTCGTGCCTGGTCGGGCACAGTGCCCGCTCGTAGGACGGGAGCTTCAGCGTCGCGCAGTCGGCCAGGGCCGCCATCCGGCCATACGTTGCCTGATACCCGTTGCGGGACAGCCAGAAGTGCCCGGTAAACGCGTAGGAGCCGGCCATGTAGGCCACGATGGGCACCGCGAACGCCATGATCACCGCGACGGACTTGGTCAGCGCCTGCCGCCAGCCGCCCGCCGCGAACAGGACAAACAGCACGACCGGGATGATCATGATCTCGCCGACCTGCCGGACGGTCGCGCCCAGGCCGAGGATCAGGCCGCCCGCCACCAGGTACCGCCACGTCGGCCGCGGCTTCCACAGCAGCACCACCAGGCCCGCGGCGATGAGCGCCTCGAACCAGATGTCGGGCATGATCGTGGCCTCGGTCTGCAGCTGGTAGGCGTCCAGCAGCACCGGGCCCATGGCCAGGGCGGACAGCCAGCGAGGCACCCCGCGGCGCAGCAGGACCAGGTAGATGGCCACCGCCATGCCCAGGCCGAGCAGGTGCTGAACTGCCGCGACCAGGCTGAGGTTGCCGATGGCCAGCAGGGCCTTCAGCGGCGCGTCGTAGCCGAGCGGGTCGGCCCCCGGCCAGGCGCCGTACAGGTACTTGACCGAGTCGATGTACAGCAGCGCCGGGCCGAAGGAGAACTGGACCAGCACCCGCAGCGCGACGCCGATGGCCAGCAGGGTGGCGGCCAGCCAGTTGCGGCGCAGCAGCGCGGCCGCCCGGCGGGACAGCACGGCGGGCGCCGCCTGGCCGGCGGTTTCAGCGGTCTCAGCGTTTCCGGGCGTCCCGGCGGATGCCGCGTTGTCGCCGGTGCCAGCGCCGGCCTGGTCCGCGCCGGAGCCGTCAGCCGCACCGGAGCCGTCAGCGCCAGCAGCCGCTCCGCTGGCCACCCCGCTGGCCCCGCTGGCCATCGCGCTGGCCCCGCCGGCCGTCCCGCCGGAGGCGGCCGTCCCGGCGGCTGTCTTTGGCATTCGCATGACGGCTATCCCGACTGTGGCTCGACTGTCCCGGCGCCCGGCTGAGGTCCGGCTTACCCGACTGCGGTCTGGCGTAACTCGGCTGGTCCCCGGCCGCCGCCAGCCTGCGCGCCCGGCGCGCCAGGGCGCGCTAGCGCCGCAAGGGCGGAACCCCCCGTCAGGACACCGCGGTGGCTGCTGCACGTGCCACTCGCCAGCTGACCGGGACCACCAGCAAGACTATCGCCTGGCTGCCGCGCGGCGTTCGGCAAGGCCGAACTGCCGGCTTGGTGAATAGGCTAGGGCGGTGCCAACATCGCCCCCGTCCAGGACAGCCCTGGTCCGCCGGGCCCGCCGGATCAATCGCGAGCTCGCGGCCCTCTACCCAGACGCGCACTGCGAGCTGCATTTCAGCTCGCCGCTGGAACTGCTGGTGGCCACGATCTTGTCCGCGCAGTGCACCGACAAGCGGGTCAACATGGTCACCCCCGTCGTCTTCGCCCGCTACCGGTCGGCCGCCGACTACGCCGCCGCCGACCGCGACGAGCTGGAAAAGATCATCCAGTCGACCGGGTTCTTCCGGGCCAAGGCCAACAGCCTGATCGGCCTGGGCCAGGCCCTGTGCGACCGGTACGGCGGCGAGGTGCCGGGCAAGCTGAAGGACCTGGTCACCCTGCCGGGGGTGGGTCGCAAGACGGCCAACGTGGTGCTGGGCAACGCCTTCGGCGTGCCGGGTATCACCGTGGACACGCACTTCTTCCGGCTGGCGCACCGGTTCGGCTGGACCACCCTGGACGACCCGGTCAAGATCGAGCTGGAGGTCGGCACGCTGTTCCCCAAGTCGGAGTGGACGATGCTGTCGCACCGGCTCATCTGGCACGGGCGCCGGGTCTGCCACGCTCGACGGCCGGCCTGCGGCGCCTGCGTGCTGGCCGCCCTGTGCCCGGCCTACGGCGAGGGGCCGACCGACGAGGCCACCGCCCGCAAGCTGGTGAAGGCGGGCCCGTTCTCGTGAGCCCGGCCACCAGCGCGGGGGCTCTGCCCGGCGATGACCCGCGCGGCGACCTGCGCGGGTCCGGCATTCCCGGCGTTCCTGTTAGTCCGGGCGTTCCCGTCAGTCCGGGCGTTCCTGCCGGTCCGGACGGCCCGGGTCGGCCGGCGCCGGACTGGCTGGCCCGGCTGGCCGTCGCCGCCAAGGCGATGGCTGTGCCGGAGGCACTGGTGCCGCCGCCATCCGGCGGCCGCCAGTCGGCGGTCCTGATCCTGTTCGGCGAGGACGCCGGGGGCCCGGACCTGCTGCTGGTGCAGCGCAGCCCGTGGCTGCGCCAGCACGCCGGGCAGCCCGCCTTCCCCGGCGGCTCGATCGACCCGGCCGACGGCGGGCCGGTGACCGCGGCGCTGCGCGAGGCCGCCGAGGAAGCCCGGGTCGACCCGGCCGCCGTCGACGTGCTGGCCGTGCTGCCCGAGCTGTTCATCACCCGCAGCAGGTTCTCGGTGACCCCGGTGCTGGGCTGGTGGCGGCGGCCCGGCCCGGTGAGCCCGGGCGACCCGGCCGAGGTCACCGCGGTCCGCCGGGTCCCGGTGGCCGAGCTGGCCGACCCGGCTAACCGGCTGATGGTGGTGTATCCCTCGGGACACGCGGGCCCGGCATTCCGGGCTGCCGGAATGCTCATCTGGGGATTCACCGGCCTCGTCGTCGACCGGCTGCTCGCGCTCGGCGGCTGGGAACTGCCCTGGGACACCAGCAACGTCACCGGCCTGCCGCCGGTCGCGGTTGCGGCGCCCGGCACCGACGCCGGGCCACGGTCATGAAACGGCCCGGCCGGACCGGCCTATCAGGTTCGCGGTGCGCTATAGGTTGAGCACGTGCCGGGTGACTTGCTGGACCTGATCCTCATCGTGCTGGCCGCTGCCTTCGCGGTCGCCGGTTACCGGCAGGGCTTCATCATCGGCATCCTGTCCTTCGCGGGCTTCATCGGCGGCGTGGCCGTCGGCGCCATCGTCGCGCCGCGGATCTCGCAGGCCATGGCGACCAGCCTGCCCTGGCAGGCCTTCATCGCCATCCTGGTCGTGTTCAGCGCCGCGGTCGTCGGCATGGTAATCGCCTCGGGGATCGGCGTCGCGGTGCGGTCCCGGCTGCGCGGTCGCCCGGTGACCGTCCTGGACTCGCTGGGCGGGGCCGCGGTGAACGTCGTCGCCGTGCTGCTGGTTGCCTGGCTCATCGGGTCGTTCGTGGCCTACTCCCCGTTCCCTCAGATCTCCGGCCAGGTGAATGACTCGGCGGTGCTGAAGGCGGTGGACGGGGTCGTCCCGCGCAGCGCGCTCACCCTGCCGGGCTTCCCGCCGCTGCGGCGGCTGCTGACCAGCGGCCCCTACACCCAGGTGTTCAGCGCGCTGGGGGCCGAGAGCGCGCTGGCGATCCCGGCTCCCGACCGGGCGGTGCTGAACTCGACCGGGCTGGCCAAGTCCCGCAACAGCATCGTGAAGATCATGGGAGTGGCGCCGAGCTGCTCGAAGCGGATCGAGGGCACGGGCTTCGTCGTCTCGCCGCACCACGTGCTCACCAACGCCCACGTCGTGGCCGGCGTGACCGACGGGCCGAATGTCTACACCCGGCGCGGCAAGCAGTTCCGCGCCACGGTGGTGCTGTATGACCCGCAGCGCGACGTCGCGGTGCTCAACGTGCCCGGCCTGGCAGCGCACCCGCTGACGTTCGCCGGGCCGGCCCCGTTCGGGGCCAGTGCCATCGTGGCCGGCTACCCGCTGAACCGGCCATTCACGGTGGGCGCGGCCCGGCTGGATTCCGCCGAGTCGGCCATCGGCCCGAACATCTACCAGAACGCCCAGGTACGCCGGCAGATCTACCCGATCAGGGCGCTGGTCCGGCCCGGTAACTCCGGCGGGCCGCTGCTGGCCCCGGACGGCTCGGTGTACGGGGTGGTGTTCGCCGCCGCGGTGTCGCTGAAGAACACCGGGTACGCCCTGACGGCGTCCGAGGTGTCCAGCGACGTGGCGCGGGGCGAGCGGGCCACCTCGCCGGTGTCGACCCAGGCCTGCCAGAGCTAGACCGCGTCATCGGGTCAGCCGGTGCTGCCGGTCATGCGGCAGGCTCGGTGCCTGATGGCCGCCGACGGCTGAGCACTCTCAGCGGCCGCGCGGATCCGGCGTTGTCGGCGGACCCGGCGTCCCCGGCGGATCCGGCGCACTCGGAGTGGCCGGGGTGGCGCGCAGGCGCGGGGCCAGGTCGCTGCCGGTCAGCAGCGCCAGACCGTCCCGGTCGATCCGGTCCGCCAGCGCGGTCGCCGCCGCCGCCAGCCCGCCAGTGTCGATGTCGTGCGGCCGGGCGGGTGCATAGCCGCCGACCCGCGCCGCCCCGCGGCGCAGCAGGGCCGCCGCCCCGGCCGGGTTGCCGCGCCGGGCGTGGGTCAGGCCGACGGCCAGCTGCGCCAGGCCCTGCCACAGGTCGCGCTCGACGGGCGGCGCTGCCTTCCAGGCCGCCTCCAGCACCTCATGGGCGTGAAACGGGCGCCCGGTGTCGAGCAGTTCCTGGGCCGCGGCCAGCGCCTCGCCGGGCGGCAGCACCACGCCCTCGGGCATGGTGGGCTCGCCGGCGCTGCCGCGGTCCAGGGGCCGGCCGAGTCCGTCGCGCGGCCGGGCGTTCCTGGCCCGTCCCGCGGCGTCCCGGTCCCGGCCAGGCCGGGGTATGCCGGGCTGGGGCGCGCTCGGCTGGGTCATGCCGGGCTGGGGTGTATCTGGCTCGGGCGTGCCGGGCTGGGGCGCGCCGGGCCGCCGGGCGCCGCCTGGCCGGTCCGCGGCGGCCACGGCTAGCGCTCCGGCTCGGGGTCCGCCAGCCAGGACAGCAGCTCGGCGTTGAAGCGCTCGGGCCGCTCCTCGTGCGGGAAGTGCCCGGCCCCGTCCACCAGGCGCCACCGGTAGGGAGCGTCAACGTAGCGGCCCGAGCCGCGGGCCGCGCTCGGCAGGACGCAGCCGTCCAGCGCCCCGTGCAGGTGCAGCGTCGGAGCCTGAATCGCCCGCCGCATGACCCGGGCGTAACGCAGGCCATCGGGCCGCAGCCGGGAGCGCAGGAACCACCGGTGATACTCGAGCGCAGAGTGCGCTACCGACGGGACACTCATGGCCTCGCGGTACCGGCGCTCGGTCGCCGGGTCGGGCCAGCCCGGCCCGGACCAGGCGGCCAGCATGCGCCCGACCCGCTGCGCGCCGTCCCGCAGCAGCTGCCGCTCGGGGAGCATGGGGAGCTGGAATCCCAGCGCGTAACCGCTGCTGCGGCCCTGGCCGAGCGGGTCAGCCAGCACCGCGCCGCGCAGCCGCAGCGGGTGCGGGACCGAGACGACGGCCAGCCGGCGCACGACCTTGGGGAAGTAGGCGGCCGTCGTCCAGGCGATCAGTCCGCCCCAGTCGTGCCCGACGATCACCGCGTTGGCCTCGCCCAGGGAGCGGATCAGCCCGGCGGCATCCGAGGCGGCCGTCACCAGGTCGTAGCCGCGCGGTGGCTTGTCGCTGCCGCCATAGCCGCGCAGGTCCGCGGCGGCGACCCGGAAGCCAGCCTCGCTGAGGGAGGTCAGCTGGGTCCGCCAGGTCCACCAGAACTCGGGGAATCCGTGCAGGAGCAGGATCAGTGGCCCGTCGCCGGCCTCCGCGATGTGAAACCGGGTGCCGTTGGCGCTGACCGACCGGTGTGACCAGGGCCCGTCGAGGTAGATCGACGCATCGCCGCGCGCTGGCATCGGCTTACCTGGCTTGGGCGGGCGGCGGGGTCCCGGCCCCGTCGCCGCGGCGCAGGACCGCCAGGTCGTCCTGGACGGTCCGGCGGGTCTTGGGCAGGCCGCCGAGCCGCTTCATCATGAGCACGCCGATGCCGACGGCCAGCCCGGCTACCAGGACGCATGCGCCGGCGGTAATCAGGAAGGCCGCCCAGGACCAGATGCCCAGCGTGATCAGGCCGTAGGCCAGCGCGAAGCACAGCAGCATGAGCACCAGGCAGCCCACGAACGCCGCGACGCCCAGCAGCGCGCCACCGACCCCCAGCCGCCTGACGTCGGCCTTGAGCTCCACCTTGGCCAGGTCGACCTCGTACCGGACCAGCGCCGTCAGATCCTTGACGGCCAGGGATACCAGGCTGCCCACGGACGCCTCCGGTGTGCTGCCCGCCGGGTACCGCCCTGCCGGTTCAGCCATCGGTGCTCTCCCCTCTCCGCTCCTGCCCTTATCCGCTCCTGTCACGTCAGAGTCTTGCTCATACCCGCTCAGGGCATTCGCACGGCGTGCCGGTAAAGGCGAAAAAGGCGGCGGAGAAGATGGCCGTCAGTGGCGGAGGGACAGCGGCGGCGGGGCCGGCGGGATGCGGATCGGGGCAGGAGAACGATGGCGTGGCGTCCGGATCCGGGGATGACGGCAGCCGCCCGTGCGCGATCGCGGATATCCGAGAACATCAGGACCCCGGCGCGCGGCGGGCCGGGAGCGAACGCGGAAACGGCGCCCCGGTTGCGGGGCGCCGTCGCCTGCCACGTCACACCGGGTTACCAAGCGTGCACCTCTTCATTGCCGGACAGCTGACTCCCGCGGGGGCATCTTCCTGGTACCCCGCCACACGGGCTCAGCTGCCTCGGCACGCCTCCCGCGGCTGGTCGCGCGTGGGTGCCCGGCTGCCGTGCCCGGACGTTGCCGTCCGTGAGACATTTCTACGACGGATCCCCGGCGTTGGAAAGTCCTTCGCGGCATCGATAAGCGATCTCGATCGAATGCCGCCATCACATGCGCTGAGCTGCGAGTTTATTTCGGTCGAAGGCGACTGTGCCGGAAGGCTCGCGGCCTGCGGGCGGCACCGGCCCGCGACTGCAACGCTGCAACGCGGGCCGTCCGGGACGGGCGCTGAGGGCGGTGGCCCGGCAGGCCCGTCCCGGCGCCCGGGGTGAGTGGCTGGCGCGGCACCGCCGGCGCAGGCCGCCTCCCCGGGCCGTGGTTACAGAAAGTCGCATCACCGGGAATGCGGATGCCGGAGCATCGTGAGTTCCCGTATCCGATCGCCGGCTTCGCTCACGGCGTAAAGCTCCATAAATGCGTATAACCCCCCGCCCTGGCCCGCAGTCCGGACGACGGATCTGCCGGGCCGGGAGGTGCCGGAAATGACGGGTTTCCGGTCAGCTCTGTCCGGTTGCTTTATCGGCAGTGACCAGTAGTGATGCGCTCATGCGGCATCCGGATACCGGTGTGACAGGTTCCGGCCGGCAGCTCGCCGGGATCGCCTGGCCGCTATGCCGGATTTATCCAGCCGGCCTGTCCGGCCCGGTGACCAGTCGGTTCACGAGCCATGCCGCGATGACGTCTAGACATTCCGTGCATGTTGCACGTGCAGAAAAGTGAGTTGCGCCATGTCCGCAAGGATTGCCTGGCCAGCGGGGCCGGTCCATGCTGAGATAGCGAAGTTGCGAATCACAAGGCGGAGATCACGCGACGATTGCCTTATCAGCAAAGAAAAGATGCGGTAGTTGTCGTTGGTCTCTCGACGGATGTGCCAGCGATCCGGCAGCATAGGGGAAGGCAACCGAGCCGAATCCGGTTCAAGCTGACCCGCTGGTAACTTGGCTCGGTCCCGCGTAGGCTTTCATGGGTAACGGTGCCGGCTCTGCCCCCCCGGAGCCGGACCGTACGGCGACCCCCGCTCTCCCCCCCGGCGGGGGTCGCCCCATTTCCGGGCCCGGGCGGGCCGCGAACGATTGCGGTCCGCCCAGCCCGGGAACTGGATCCCCGGGGCCCAGGGACCCCGGCGAGCCGGCCCGGCCGGCAAGCCGCTGACGGGCACGTCCACCCCGCCGCGGACACCACTGGCCCGGACCTGCCGGGGCGCCGGCCGCGCCGGGCAGCGGTGCCTCAGCGATCGCCGCGAGTGCCGCGAGCACCGCGCAGCAGGCAGTCCAGCAGTGCCACAGCTCCGTCCTTGGCCAGCGGGTGGTTGCCGTTGCCGCACTTGGGTGACTGAACGCAGGACGGGCAGCCGGCGGAGCACTCGCAGCTCTCGATGGCCCGCGCCGTGGCCTCCAGCCACTCGCGCGCGACGGCGAACCCGCGCTCGGCGAAGCCAGCCCCGCCGTCGTGGCCGTCGTAGACAAAGACAGTCAGCAATCCGGTCGCCGGATGCGGGTCGGCCGATACCCCGCCCACATCCCACCGGTCGCAGGACGCGACGAGCGGGAGCAGCCCGATCGAGGCATGCTCGGCCGCATGCGCCGCCCCGGCCAGGTCGATGCCCTGGCGAGCCAGCCTGGCTCGCTGGGCGGGCGAGATGGTCCACCACACCGCACGGGTCCGCAGGGTCCGGGCGGGCAGGTCCAGCGGCTCCTCGCCCGCGGGCCGGCCATTGTCGAGGCTGCGCCGGACGAAGGAGGTCACCTGGCGGGTCACCAGCACATCGCCGAAGTGAACCCTGGCCCGACCCCACGCCTGGCTGGTCAGCTCGGCCGCGATCTCGATGCCGGTCCGCTCGCGCGCCGACGTCGTGTAGCCGGGATCACCGGGCTGGGCTATCGCCACGCCCTCGGCCAGGTCGAGCTTGCTGATCAGGTACATCTCTCCCTGATGCGGGTAAACGGCGCCGGCGTGCGCCATCACGTGGGCCGACGGCTCGTCGACGGTGCCGATCAGCCGCCCGGTGGCCTCCTCGACGATCCGCACCGGGGGCGCGCCGGAGCCGCGCAGCCCGGTGCGCCCGGCGATCCCGCGGCGGGTGCAGTACCAGCGGCCCTCCCGCTGCCGCAGCAGGCCGTCGTCGCTCAGCCGGGCCGCCACCGGTCCCGCGGCCAGCCCGAAGTCGCGCAGGTCATCCTCGGTAAGCGGGAGCTCGGCCGCGGCCGCGCACAGGTGCGGGGCCAGCACGTACGGGTTGGCCGGGTCCAGCACGGTCGCCTCGACCGGCGTGCCGAGCAGCGCGTCGGGATGATGCACCAGGTAGGTGTCGAGCGGATCGTCGCGCGCGATCAGCACCGCCACCGCACCGCGCCCGGCGCGCCCGGCCCGGCCCGCCTGCTGCCAGAGCGCGGCGCGGGTGCCGGGCCACCCCGCGATCAGCACGGCGTCCAGCCCGGCGATGTTCACCCCGAGCTCCAGCGCGGTGGTGGTGGCCAGCGCGGTGATCGCCCCGGTGCGCAGCGCCTCTTCCAGCGCCCGCCGGTCGGCTGCGAGGTAGCCGGAGCGGTAGGCCGCCACCCGGCCGGCCAGCTCGGCGGCCCCGGCCTCCAGCACCTGGCGCCGGGCGGCGAGGGCGACCGACTCCGCGCCGCGCCGCGACCGCACGAAGGCCAGGGTCGGCACCCCGTCTATCACGAGGTCGGCCAGCAGCCCGGCGGCCTCAGCCGTCGCGCTGCGCCGGACCGGGGCCCCGGCCTCGCCCCGGTAGCGGGTCATCGGCGGCTCCCACAGCGCCAGCGTCAGGGCCCCGCGGGGCGCGCTGTCGGCGGTGACGGCCGCCGCGGGCAGCCCGGTCAGCAGCTCTGCGCACCGGGCCGGCTCGCTGATGGTCGCCGAGGCCAGGATGAACACGGCCTTCCGGCCCGACCGGGCGGCCGTGACCCGGCGCAGCCGCCGCAGCACGTGCGCGATGTGCGAGCCGAACACGCCGCGGTAGGTATGGCACTCATCTACCACCACGTACCGCAGCCGGCGGTAGAAGCCGTCCCAGTGCGCGTGCCGGGGCAGCAGTGTGTGATGCAGCATGTCCGGGGTGGTCAGCAGGTAATTAGCGTGCGACCGCGCCCAGGCCCGCTCGCTGGCGGGCGTGTCCCCGTCCACCACCGCCGCCCGCACGCCGCGCAGGCCGAGGCTGGTCACCAGCCGCAGCTGGTCGGCGGCCAGCGCCCTGGTCGGCGCGATATACAGCGCGGTGGCGCCGCTGAGCACCGCCGTGAGCGCCGGGACCAGGTAGCCCAGCGACTTGCCCGAGGCAGTGCCGGTGGAGATGATCACGCTGCGGCCGGACCTGGCCAGCCGGGCCGCCCGGGCCTGATGGACCCACGGCCGCCCGGCCCCGGCCTGAGCCAGGGCCAGCTTCAGTTCCGCCGGAACCCAGTCAGGCCACTCGGCGTGCCGGCCGCGCCGGGCCGGGATCTGCTGCACGTGAGTCAGCCGGCCAGCCTGCGCGCCACGCCGCAGGATGCGCCCGGCGGCCTGGCCGGGCCGCGCAGTGTCAGACTGTGCAGTGCCAGACTTGATGCTGCCCGGCCGCCCGGTGGCGTCCGGGGTGCCGGAAGCGTCGGTGAGCACGGTGGTGCCGGCCTGCACGGTGTCACCCGCCACCGGTAGCTTGACTGTAGGCATCGGGTTTCAGTCTGTCATCACGAGGCAAGGTGCCTCTAACTGCGATCTGGTATAGACATGACCTCAGAGCGTGGTTGAATGCGCGACGGAGCAAGCTGCCGGGACCGCTGACGGGCCGGCTTGCCCCCTCACACGAGAGCCTGACATGGCGCTGGAGGATTTGTGGATCTGAAGCTAGATCACCACACCAAGGACGGGATCGAGATCGTCGATGTGGAAGGCGAGATCGACGTCTACACCGCGCCCCGCCTGCGTGAGCTGCTGATCGACCTGGTGAACAACGGCTTCTACCAGCTGGTCGTCAACATGGAGAAGGTCGAGTTCCTCGACTCCACCGGCCTGGGCGTCCTGGTCGGCGGCCTGAAGCGGGTCCGGGCGCACGACGGGTCCCTGGACCTGGTCTGCACGCAGGAGCGGATCCTGAAGATCTTCCGGATCACCGGCCTGACCAAGGTCTTCGGGATTCACGAGAGCGTCGACGAGGCGATCGCGGCACGGAAGTCCGAGAAGTAAGCGAGGCAGAAGTCCCCGAGATGGCCACGGTCGAGCTCAGCTTTACGCCGCTGCCCGCGCATGTCCGGACCGCCCGCCTGGTGGCCGCCGCCGTCGCGCGGCGCAGTGGCGTTGATGAGTCACTGCTGGATGAGGTCCGGCTGGCCGTGGGAGAGGCGTGCTCTCGTGCGGTAGAAGAGCACCGGTTGCACTGCCCGACAGAGCCAGTCCGGCTGGCGCTGACGGAGATGGGCGGTCGCTTCGAGGTCGAGGTGACCGACACCGTCCTGCAGGATAGCGGTGCCGGCGGGGCCGGCACCGCTCCGGCGTTCCCGCCGGGATTCGGCATCGCGGTCATCGCCGGACTGGCCGATGATGTGCAGATCAGCGAGACCTCGGACGGCACCAGCATCCGGATGAGCTGGCCGTCGGCGGTGCCGGCTCGATAGCGGCCGGGCCGGGTGCGGCCCGCGGCGGGCACCGGCCTGATCCGGGCGGATGACGGAAGCAATGACAGCGGCTCCGGCGCTCAGGTGGCCAGTGGGGCACGGGCAGGCTCCAGGGTCACAAATGCGCAGCGATCCGGGCCATAAGCCGGACCCGGTTTACTATTCGCGTGCCTCCATGCGTAGACTCCCGGCACCGATCCGTGGCGCCAACCTCGCCAGCTTGCTCGCCAAACGGGCCACGCCGGGACGCCTCGAGACTGCCACCTGGGCAGTGGCTCGGGCGAGGCTTGTTTCCCCTGTCAAGGAGGACAGATGTTGAGGCTGCACCCCGCTCTGGCGGAGGGCGCGGCCACGGTCACAGGCGCGAACCTGACCTGGGTCGCAGTCGTAGCCGTGGTAGCACTGCTAGCACTAGCCTTCGCCGGATGGCTGGTCCGGGACGTGCTGGCGGCCAGCCAGGGCTCGCCGAAGATGCAGGAGATCTCCCGTGCCGTCCAGGAGGGCGCGGCGGCATTCCTGCGCCGCCAGTTCAAGACCATCGGCGTTTTCGTCGTCCTGATCTTCTTCGTGCTGCTGATCCTCCCGGCGGATTCCGAGTCGGTCCGGATCGGGCGCTCTCTCTTCTTCCTTGTCGGTGCCCTGTTCTCGGCGCTGACCGGCTTCACCGGGATGTCGCTCGCCGTTCGCGGCAATGTCCGGGTGGCCGCCGCCGCGAATGAGACGGGCGAGCGCTCCGCCATGCGGATCGCCTTCCGCACCGGCGGCGTGGCGGGCATGTTCACGGTCGGCCTGGGCCTGTTCGGCGCCGCGATCGTGGTCATCATCTACCGGGCCAACGCCTCGGCCGTCCTGGAGGGCTTCGGGTTCGGCGCGGCGCTGCTGGCCATGTTCATGCGGGTCGGCGGCGGCATCTTCACCAAGGCCGCGGACGTCGGCGCCGACCTGGTCGGCAAGGTCGAGAAGGGCATCCCCGAGGACGACCCGCGCAACGCCGCGACCATCGCTGACAACGTGGGCGACAACGTCGGCGACTGCGCGGGCATGGCGGCCGACCTGTTCGAGTCCTACTCGGTGATGCTGGTCGCGTCTCTGATCCTGGGCCGGGCCGCCTTCGGCTCGGACGGCCTGGTGTTCCCGCTCATCGTGCCGATGATCGGCGTGCTGACCGCGATGGTCGGCATCTTCGTGGTGGCCCCCCGCAAGAAGGACCGCAGCGGGATGACCGCCATCAACCGCGGGTTCTTCATCTCCGCGGTCTTCTCGCTGGTGCTGGTGGTCATCGCCGCCTTCGTCTACCTGCCCTCCAAGTTCAGCGACCTCAAGGGCGTCACCGACGCCTCGATCCTGAACCACAGCGGCGACCCGCGGGTCCTGGCCATCGGCGCCGTCGTGATCGGCCTGGTGCTGGCCAGCGCGATCCAGCTGCTGACCGGCTACTTCACCGAGACCAACCGGCGCCCGGTCAAGGACATCGGCGAGAGCTCGCTGACCGGCCCGGCCACCGTGATCCTGTCCGGCATCTCGGTCGGCCTGGAGTCAGCGGTGTACTCCGCGCTGCTGATCGGCGGCGCCGTCTACGGTGCGTTCCTGCTGGGCGCCGGCAACGCCACCATCGCGCTGTTCGCGGTCGCGCTGGCCGGCACCGGCCTGCTGACCACCGTCGGCGTGATCGTGTCCATGGACACCTTCGGCCCGGTGTCGGACAACGCCCAGGGCATCGCCGAGATGTCGGGCGAGGTCGAGGGCGAGGCCGCCCAGGTGCTGACCAACCTGGACGCGGTCGGCAACACCACCAAGGCGATCACCAAGGGCATCGCCATCGCCACCGCCGTGCTGGCCGCGACGGCGCTGTTCGGCGCGTTCCGCAACCAGGTGGAGTCGGCGCTTGGCGGCGCCGCGAGCACCTTCAGCCTGTCCATTGACAAACCGAACGCGCTGTTCGGCCTGATCATCGGCGCCGCGGTGGTGTTCTTCTTCTCCGGCCTGGCGATCATGGCGGTGGGCCGCGCGGCCGGCCGCGTGGTCTACGAGGTGCGCAAGCAGTTCCGCGACCACCCGGGGATCATGGACTTCACCGAGAAGCCGGAGTACGGCCCGGTGGTGGACATCTGCACCCGGGACTCGCTACGCGAGCTGGCCACCCCCGGCCTGCTGGCCGTGCTCGCCCCGATCGCGGTCGGGTTCGGGTTCGGCTACGCGCCGCTCGGCGCCTACCTGGCCGGCGCCATCGCGGCCGGCGCGCTGATGGCCGTGTTCCTGTCCAATTCCGGCGGCGCCTGGGACAACGCCAAGAAGCTGGTGGAGGACGGGCACCACGGCGGCAAGGGCTCCGAGGCGCACGAGGCCACGATCATCGGCGACACCGTGGGCGACCCGTTCAAGGACACCGCGGGCCCGGCGATCAACCCGCTGATCAAGGTCATGAACCTGGTGTCCCTGCTCATCGCCACCAGCGTGGTCAAGTACAGCGACAACCTCGGCCTGCGGGCCGGCGTGGCCGTCGCTGCGGTGGCCATCGTGGTCGCGGCCGTGGTCATCTCCAAGCGCCGGACGACCAGTGTCGCCGCGGACTCGCCCGGCGGCTCGTCCAGCGGTACCCCCGCCGTCGAGGGCGCCGGCAGCAACGGCACCGGTGACAGCAGCAAGGCCTCAGCGAAGACCACCACCGCCTGATCCACTCGCTGACCAGCAACACGCCGGCGGCCGGGCCCTCAGGGACCCGGCCGCCGGCGTATTTTCTTAGTTCAGCGCAATGGAAGGGTGCACGGGGGGAAGGGGGTGAGCCATGCAGCAGCTGCGGCTGATCGTGATGCGGCACGCCAAGGCCGGGGAGCTGCCGGGCGGCCCGGACCACGAGCGCGCCCTGCGGAAGCGAGGCTGGCATGATGCCACCGCGGCCGGCCGCTGGCTCCGGGACAGCGGGTTCGTCCCCGAGGCCGCGATCTGCTCGTCCGCCCGGCGGACGCGGCAGACCTGGCAGCAGGTGGCAGCCGAGCTCGGCGGCGAGGTGCCCTGCAGCACCGACCAGCGCCTGTACCAGGCTGACGTGAGCGACCTGCTGGAGATCATCGCCGAAACGCCTGGCCAGCCGGCCTCCCTGATGTACGTGGGTCACAACCCGGCCGCAGCGCAGCTAGCCGCCGACCTGACCGGCACCGAGCTGCACTTCCCGACCTCGGCCATCGCGGTCGTCGGACTGCCGGGCTCCTGGGACCAGATCGCACCCAGGACCGGCGACCTGCTCGCGTCCTGGACGCCGCGCGAGGGCGGCTGACCCGGCCGCCTGCTAGCCGCCCCCGCTGCCCGCACGCCCGGCCTGGTCCTCGGCGTCGGCCGCCTCCACGTCGCGGCGGGAGATCCCGAGCAGGTACAAGATCGCGTCCAGCTGCGGGACGCTGACCGAAGTGTCGGCGGCGCTGCGGACCACGGGCTTGGCGTTGAACGCGATCCCCAGGCCCGCCGCCGCGATCATGTCCAGGTCGTTTGCCCCGTCGCCGACCGCGACGGCCTGGCTCAGCGGGACCCCCGCCTCGGCGGCAAAGCGCCGCAGGGCGCGCTCCTTCCCTGGCCGGTCGACGATCTCGCCGGTGACCCGGCCGGTCAGCCGGCCGCCGGCGATCTCCAGCGTGTTCGCCTGCGCGAAGTCCAGGCCCAGCTCGCTGGTCAGCCAGTCGGTGAACTGAGTGAAACCGCCGCTGACCACGCCGCACCGGTAGCCGAGCCGCTTGAGCGTCCGGATCAGGGTCCGGGCGCCCGGCGCCAGCCGGAGGCTGGCCAGCACCTTGTCCAGGACCCCGACGTCGAGCCCGGCCAGCAGGGCCACCCGGTCCTGCAGCGCCCGGGCGAAGTCGATCTCGCCGCCCATCGCCGCGGCGGTCAGCGCGTTCACCTCGGCGGTGCAGCCGGCCTCGGCCGCCAGCAGATCGATGACCTCGTCCTGGAGCAGGGTGGAGTCGACATCCATGACGACCAGCCGCATAGCGCGGCGGTGCAGGCCGCCGCGCTGGACGGCCACGTCGACCCCGAGCCGGACCGACTCCTGCGCCAGCGTGGCCCGCAGCGTCACCGGGTCGGCTCCGGAGACATCGAACTCGATGCAGGTCACCGGCTTGTGCGCGAGCCGCCCGATCCGGTCGATGTTGGCCCCGTTCACGGCGATCTGCCCGGCGATGGCCGCGACCACGCCCGGCGTGAGCGGGCTGCCCAGGACGGTCACGTGCAGGCTGCCGCGCCGCCGCGGCGGCCGTTCCCCTGAGCCCATGGTGATCTCGACATCCATGCCCAGGTCGGCGGCCAGGTCGCTGACCTGCCGGTGGATGGCGGTGAGGTCAGGGGACTCGCCGCACGTCAGCAGGACGCCGAGAATGAGCCGGCCGCGGATCACGACCTGCTCGACATCCCCGACGGTCAGGTCATGGGCCGCCAGCGTGCCGAAGAGCCGCGAGGTAACGCCCGGCCGGTCCCGGCCGGTCAGCGTCACCAGCAGCGTGGTTTGCGCGTCCGCCATAGCGCTGCCAACATACCGGCCTGTCCGGCCGGGCCCGTTCGTGGCGTGCCCAGTCCCGGCGAGCGTGTAGGACTGAAGGGTCAGATTTCCCCTGCGGGAGTGGTTCGGTGCGAACAATCCTGGTCTCGGCGGCGGTGTCCCTGCTGCTGGCGCTGTTCGGGACGCCCCTGGCGATCAGGATTTTCAGCCGGCGCGGCTACGGTCAGCTCATCCGCGAGGAGGGGCCGGCGGCGCACGTCACCAAGAAGGGGACGCCCACCATGGGCGGCGCGGTGATCGTGGCGGCCACCGTGATCGGGTACTTCACCGGGCACCTGATGACGGCCTTCCCGCTGTCGGCGTCGGGCCTGCTAGTGCTCGGCCTGATGGCGGGCTTGGGCGTGGTGGGCTTCGTCGACGACTTCATCAAGATCTACCGGCAGACCAGCCTCGGGCTGCGCAGCGGCGCGAAGCTGACCGGGCAGGCCATCGTCGGGGCCGGGTTCGCGGTGCTGGTCCTGCACTACCCGAACGCCTTCGCCATCACTCCGGCCAGTGCGCAGCTGTCGTTCCTGCACAACTTCGGCCCGGTCCTGGCCGTTGCCCCGTTCGTGGTCTGGATCGTGCTGTTGATCGCGGGCTGGTCCAACGCGGTGAACCTGACCGACGGACTGGACGGCCTGGCCGGCGGGGCCACCGTAATTGTGCTCGCGGCGTACGTGCTGATCGCCAACTGGCAGGTCCGCAACGCCTGCACCGGCGTGCCGGTGACGGCGAAGTGCTACCCGGTCCGCGATCCGCTCGACCTGGCCGTGCTGGCCGCCGCGGCGCTCGGCGCGTGCATCGGCTTCCTGTGGTGGAACGCGCCGCCGGCCCGGATCTTCATGGGCGACACCGGCTCGCTCTCCCTGGGCGGCATCCTGGCCGGCCTGGCCGTGACCACGCAGACCCAGTTGCTGCTGATCATCCTGGGCGGCCTGTTCGTGATCATCACCCTGTCGGTGATGATCCAGGTCGGCTCGTTCAAGCTGACCGGCAGACGGGTGTTCCGGATGGCGCCGCTGCAGCATCATTTCGAGCTGCTGGGCTGGGCCGAGACGACGATCGTGATCAGGTTCTGGCTGATCTCCGGCCTGTTCGTGGCGCTCGGCCTGGCCATCTTCTACCTCGCCTGGCTGCCCGGATAAGGGCTGATCCGTCTCAGGGCAGGAGCAGGTGGGTGTCGCCGAACTCGTGCCACAGGTAGCGGCGCTCCAGCGCCTCGGCATAGCAGCGGGCCAGCAGGTCCTCGCCGGCGAAGGCGGCCAGCATCCACAGGTGCGTCGAGCGCGGCTCGTGCAGGCCGGTGAGCAGCCCGTCGACCACGCGCACCCCGGTACCGGGGGTGACCACATGCTCGGTCCAGCCGGCGGCCGGCGCGACCGGGTCGCCATCCTGCACCGGAGCGCCTGATGAGCCGGCGCTGGTGGAGTCGGTACCGCGGGCAGCTGTCTCCAGCGCCCGGACGACCGTGGTGCCCGCCGCGATGATCCGCCCGCCTGTTCGCCGGGTCAGGCTGACCAGCCGGGCGGTGGCCGGCGGCACCTCGAAGAACTCGGGATAGGGATCCTCGTCGCTTTCGAGCGAGGACACGCCCGCGTGCAGCGTGACCGGGGCCAGCGTGACGCCGCGGCTGACCAGAGCGGTCACGATCTCGTCGGTGAACGGGCGGCTGGCGCTGGGCATCTCGGCGCTGCCCGGCCGGGTGGCGAAGACGGTCTGGTACGCGCTGGCCGGCCAGTCCCGGCTGACGTAGGAGTACCGGATGGGAGTGCCGTGGCGGAGCAGGTAGGGCAGCACGGCCACCGACAGCCGGGCCCGCCACAGCCGCGCCGAGAACCGGCTGGCCAGGGTCAGCCGCGCGCCGCCCGGCAGCTCGATCACCTGGCCGGGGACGCCGCCGCCGTAGGGGACGGTCGCCGCGCCGCGGGCCGCGCGCAGTTCCACCAGCCAGCGGCCGTCCGGCATGGCGGTAGAGAAGTGCACGACCAGGCCCTCGCCGGCCGCGACCGCGGCGGGCAGCGTGCCCGAGGTGTTGACCACGACCAGGTCGCCGGGCAGCAGCACGCCCGGCAGGTCCCTGAAGGCATGATGGCTGACCTGCCCGGCCGCCCGGCGGCTGACCATCAGAGCGACGTCGTCGCGGTGCCCGGTGCGCGCCTCAGGCGGCTCATGTGCCTCCAGCTCGGGGGGCAGGGTGAAGTCGACGGTCATGTCCGGGCCTGCACGGGCATCAGCTCGGCGGCCTGGTACCGGCCGCTGGGCAGCCGCTCGCTGATCAGCCGCAGGAACGCCGGGACCACCGTCTCCGGCAGCGGCCGGTCGGAGATGTCCTCGCCGGGGAAGGCGTCCTGGTGCATCTGGGTCCGCAGGTCGCCAGGATCCACGCGCCAGACGCGGACGGCCGTTTCCTCGGCGGCCAGCACGTTGCAGGCCTGCTCCAGGGCGGCCTTCGCGGCGCCGTACCCGCCCCAGCCGGCGTAGGCCTCGACCGCCGCGTCGGAGGTCACGCAGAGGACCGCGCCGCCGCGCGGCCGCAGCTCGGGCAGGAGCAGCTGGGTCAGGGCGATGGGCGCGACGACGTTGACCTCGAGCGCGTCACGCAGGGCCGCGACGGGGTAGTCGGCCAGCGCGGGCAGCGGGCTGGCGCCCAGCGTTCCGGCATTGTTGACCAGCAGGCCGGGGCCGCCGAGGCGGGCCGCGGCGGCCTGCAGCGCGGCGCGATGGGCCGGGTCGGTGATGTCGCCGGGCACCGCGACGACCCGCTCGGCCGGGCGGTCAGGGCCGCCGGCGGCGGCGTTCAGGCGGGCCGCGGCGGCCTGCAGTGCGGCCGCGTCCCGCCCGTCGATGACCAGGCGGTATCCGGCTGCCGTCAGCCCGCTGGCTAGCGCATATCCCAGGCCGCGGGAGGCGCCGGTGACGATGGCAACTTCGTTGGTCCTCATGTCGGCCACGCTAGGCAGGCGGCGGCGGGCGCACATCGGTCGTCGGCCAGGCCGGTCCCGGGCCGATGGTCGTAGGACTCCAGGCCGATCCCTGGGCTACCCCGCGCCGGTACGGTCGGACTATGGCGCAGTCCGGGGGCGAGGATGCAGTGCTGGAGCGGGTCAGCCAGGTAGTGCTGGCCGTCGCCCGGCAGGTGTCGGCCAGGGATGTGCTGCAGATGATCGTGCGCTCGGCCCGGACCCTGGCCGGGGCCCGGTACGCCGCGCTCGGCGTGCCCGATGACCGGGGCTCGTTTGCCGAGTTCGTGGTGGATGGCATCTCGCCCCGGCAGCAGCGGGCGATCGGGCCGCTGCCGCGCCAGCACGGCATGCTCGGCGTGCTGCTGCGGGAGGGCCGGCCGCTGCGGCTGGCCGATATCCGGGCCGATCCGCGTTTCGAGGGCTGGCCCGCCGCCCATCCCGAGCTGTCGGATGTGCTCGGCGTGCCGATCCGGGACGGCAGCCAGGTCCTCGGCTTCATCTTCGCCGCCTGCAAGCAGGCCACCGGCGGCTTCACTGAGCGGGACGAGCAGCTGCTGGGCCTGTTCGCCGCGCATGCCGCGATCGCGCTGACCAACGCGCGGCTGTATGAGCGCGGCCGCGAGCTGTCGGTGCTGGAAGAACGGGCGCGGCTGGCCCGCGATCTGCACGATGCGGTGTCGCAGAAGCTGTTCAGCGTCCGGGCCAGGGCCAGCGCGGCGGCGGTGCTGGTCGGCCGCGACCCGGACCGGGCCGTGGCCGAGATGCGCAGCGTGGCGACGCTGGCCGGCGAGGCGCACGCCGAGCTGCGCGCGGTGATCGACGGGCTGGTCCCGCCGGACCTGGCCGCGGGCGGCCTGGCCGGGTCGCTGCGCAGCTACGCGCGGCTCGCGGGCCGGACCTACGGGGTCGATGTCTGCGTGCTGGCCGGCGAGCTGCCGGACCTGGACCCGCGACGCCAGGCGGCGCTGTACCGGGTGGCCCAGGAGGCCCTGCAGAACGCGCTGCGGCACTCCGGGGCGAGCCAGGTACGGGTCAGCCTGGCGGCGCACCGCTCCCGGGTGGTGCTGGAGGTCACCGACGACGGCACGGGCCTGCCCGCCCAGCCGCCGCCCGGCGGGCTCGGCCTGCCCTCGATGCGCGAGCGCGCTGCGTCGGTGGGCGGCACGCTGAGCATCCGGCCGGCGCCTGGCACCGGGACCCGGGTCCGGCTGAGTGTCCCGGCCGGCCCGCCCGCCCGGCACGCCGGGCCGGGCCCGGAGGATCAGCCATGACCGGCCCGATCAGCGTGCTGATCGCCGACGACCACCCGGTTGTCCGCCAGGGCCTGCAGGTCCTGCTGAGCGTGCAGGACGACATCGTGGTGGCCGGCGAGGCCGGCGACGGGGCCGAGACGGTCCGGCTGTGCGCCGACCTGGCCCCGGACGTGCTGCTGCTGGACCTCAAGCTGCCGGTCCTGGATGGCGTGGGCGTGCTGCGCGAACTGCGTGCCCGGGGCAGTGCCGTCCGCTCGCTGGTGCTGACCAGTGCCTCCGACGAGACCCTGGTGACGCTGGCCATGCAGGCGGGCGCGGCCGGCTTCCTGTACAAGGACGTGGACCCCGAGGCACTCGTCCGCGCGGTGCGCTCGGTGCACGACGGCCACACACTGCTGGCTCCCGAGGCGGCCGGCCTGCTGGCGGCGCCTGGCCGGCGCACCGCCGTGACCGGGATCGCCGCGCTCACCGGGCGCGAGCGCGAGGTCCTGGCCCTGCTGGCCGACGGACGCTCGAACCGGGAGATCGCCCGGCTCCTCGGCGTGTCGGAGAAGACGGTCAAGACGCACGTCAGCTCCGTTCTGGCCAAGCTGGGCGCGGCTGACCGGACGCAGGCGGCGCTCATCGCGGTGCGGCACTCCGGCAGCTAGCCCCCGACCGGCGCATATCCCGGGCACCGCTCCCTGGAATTCCCGGCACCAGGGCCGGACTCGCGGGCCCCGGCTCCGCTGCCCGGTCCCGCCCCTGCAGGCAGCCGCACCCGGCATGCCGTAGGTTCAACCTGTTGCCCACGGGCGGGCGGGAAGGGAGCAGCGTGTCCGATGAGGTGCTGCGGCTGCGGGCCGTGGCGGTCACCTATGACAAGTCGATGCTGCTGCGGGACATCGACTGGACGGTGCACAGTGACGAGAGCTGGGTGGTCATCGGCCCGAACGGGGCAGGCAAGACCACGCTGCTCCAGGTGGCGGCCGCGCTGCTGGCCCCGACCTCGGGCACGGCGGAGATCCTCGGCGAGCGCGTCGACGAAGCTGACCCGGCCGACCTGCGCACCAGGATCGGCTTCGCCAGCGTGGCCGTCGCCGACCGGGTGCCGGCCGGCGAGAAGGTTATCGACCTGGTCCTGACCGCCTCCTACGGCATCCTCGGCCGCGCCGCGGAGAGCTATGACTCCTTCGACGTGACGCGCGCCGTGGAACTGCTGGACGCGATGGGCTGCGCGCACCTCATCCGGCGCCGGTTCGTCACCTTGTCCGAGGGCGAGCGCAAGCGGGTCCAGATCGCCCGGGCGCTGATGTCTGATCCGGAGCTGCTGCTGCTCGACGAGCCGGCCGCCGGGCTGGACCTTGGCGGCCGGGAGGACCTGCTGCGCCGGATCGCCGGGCTGACGGGTGACCCCCGGTCGCCGGTGATGGTGATGGTGACCCATCACGTGGAGGAGGTTCCGGCCGGCTTCACGCACGCCATGCTGCTGCGCCGCGGCGCCGTTCAGGCCGCCGGGCCGGTTGGGAGAGTCTTCACCGAGCGGAACCTGTCCCGCTGCTTCGGCCTGCCGCTGCGAGTCGCCCGGCACGGCGGACGGTGGGCCGCGCACGCCGCCGACCCGGACTGACCGGCTGTCGCAGCGCGCCGGGGCCGGCCCGCCTGTGCCGGGCGGATGGGGCATTCCCTACGATCATGGTCATGCGAGGAACGCGTGGGCATAGCTGAGGCGCTCGGGATCTTCGCAGCTGGCATCGGCGCGGGCACCATCAACGCCGTGGTCGGCTCCGGCTCGCTTATCACCTTCCCGACCCTGCTGGCCTTTGGCTTCCCCCCGGTCACGGCCAACGTGTCCAACAATATCGGCCTGGTCCCGGGGAACTTCAGCGGTGCCTGGGGCTACCGCCGCGAGCTGAGTGGTCAGCGCCGCCGGCTGCTGTGGCTGGGCATGTTCTCCGCTCTCGGCTCCATCGCGGGCGCGATCATGCTGCTGGCCCTGCCGGCCGGGGCGTTCAAGCTCATCGTTTCGGGGCTGATCCTGATCTCCTGCGTGCTGGTGCTGCTGCAGCCGCGGCTCAGTGCCCGGATCGCCGCCCGCCGCGAGCGCGACGGCCAGGGCGGCACGGGAAACGACCGGGGCGGCCCGGTGCTGGCCGCCGGCGTCTTCGGCTCCGGCATCTACGGCGGGTACTTCGGCGCGGCCCAGGGCGTGCTGGTCATCGGCCTGCTCGGCAGCTTCCTCGACGAGAGCATGCAGCGGATCAACGGGGCCAAGAACGTCCTGGTCGGGATCGTTAACGGCGTTGCCGCGGTCATCTACATCATCTTTGCCTCGGTCTCCTGGCCGGCCGTGCTGCTGGTGGCCGCGGGCTCGACCATCGGCGGCCTGCTGGGCGCCCGGATCGGGCGGCGGCTGCCGCCCCTGGTCCTGCGGGTTATCGTCGTGGTCATCGGCATCATCGCCGTGGTGAAGCTGCTGTTCTTCTGACTCGCCGGGTTGCCGGGGCCAGGCCCGGGTCAGGCGGCCCTGGTGCGGGAAAACTCTGGTCATGAGGGGCGACCGAGTCGAGATCGTGATCGATGCCGGAGATGTGACCAAGACCTATGAGGTCGCGGCCACCCGGGCTGGCCGGCGGGTGGAGGTGGTCACCCGGCGCGGCCAGGTCGAGGTCAGCGAGCTGACCCGCGGCGGCACGCCGGTGCGCACGGCCCGCTTCATGGTCAGCCGGGTCATCGCGGTGGTCGAGCACCCGGCCGCCCGCCAGCCGCCGCGCGCCCGGCCGGCCACGTGGCCGGACAGCCCCGGTGCGCGGCCGGAGACGGCGCGGCGCACGGGATGACCGGCGCAGCGGTCCCCGCCCGGCGGCGGATCGCTCCCGGGTACCCCCCGGTGTGACGGCGCGGTGACGCCGTGTCATCCTGTGCGTGGGGGACCCAAAGAGATGAAACCGGGGGGACCGGTCATCGGGCCCGCTCCGGGCGATCGGCTGATCGCCCGGGGCGGGCTTTCTCTTTTCCGCGTGCGCCAGTCGCCGTGGGCCGGGTGGATAACGGGGTCGGCGGCGGGATCAGCTGCGCGCCGGGCTGGCCGGGGCCAGCGCGGCGCTGAGTCCGCGCAGGTAGCCGCGGCCATGCACGTCGATGCCGGCGCTGAAGGTCTCATTCCCCGCGACCAGGCCCTCGACCTGCAGCCGGGTACCCGCCTGGTCCGGGAAGAGGGGGGACACGCTGACCCGGCCCGCGGGCACGTCCACCTCCAGCCCGAGCAGGGCGATCACGAGCGCGCCGGCCGCCGCCGCGGCCCAGGCCTGCGGACGGCACGAGGCCGGGTACGGAGACGGCCACGGCACCTGCGTTCGGGCGTCCCCGGCGAACAGCTCGGGCAGCCGCCAGCCGAATGCCGCGGCGGCATCCAGCAGCCCGCTGGCAAGGGACCGGGCCTCGGCCGGGTGCCCGCTCCTGGCCAGGCCGCCGATCACGATGGCGGTGTCGTGGGCCCACACCGAGCCGCAGTGGTAGCTGAACGGCGAGTAGCCGCCGCTGGCGCTGGACATCGTGCGCAGCCCGAAGCCGGAGTTCATGTCGGGACCCATCAGCCGGGCCGTGACCTGGTCTTCCTCCGCGGCCGACAGCAGGCCAGTGCCGAGCAGGTGACCGATGTTGCTGGTGAGCGAGTCCACCGGCCGCTTGCCGGCGTCCAGGGCCAGCGCCGGGTAGGCTCCGGCCTCGCCGGGAACCCAGAACGCGGCCCGGAAGGCCGCAGCCAGCCGCCCCGCCCACACCCGCCACTGCGCCCCGCCCGGCTCGCCGAGCGCGTCCAGCAGGTCGGCGGCCCGGCTGGCCGCCTCGTAGGCATAGCCCTGCACCTCGCACAGCGCGACGGGCGGCTTGGCGATCGTGCCCGATGCGAACCGGATCGCGTTGCCGGAGTCCTTCCAGCCCTGGTTGGCCAGGCCCCGGCCGCTGTCGTCGATGTACTCCAGGAATCCGTCCCCGTCGGCGTCCCCGTAGTCGCGCAGGTAGGCCAGCGCGGCGTGCAGGCTGGGCAGCAGCGCCCGGACCTCGGCGGCCGGCATGCCCCAGCGCCAGGCGTCGTGCAGCAGGCAGATCCACAGCGGGGTGGCGTCGATGGTGCCGTAGTACAGCGCCGGCAGGCCGTTCTCGCCCTGACGGCCGGCGGTCCGCAGCTCATGCGGGATCTTGCCGGGCGCCTCGCCGGTCGTCGCGTCCAGCCGGGTGCCCTGCAGTGCGGCGAGCGTGCGCAGCGTCCCGGCGGCGAGCTGCCAGCCGAAGGGCAGCATCAGCCGCGCGGACCAGATGCTGTCCCGTCCGAACAGCGTGAGGTACCAGGGTGCGCCGCCCGCCAGGAAGACATCGCCGGGGGCCTGCGCAGTGGTCATGCGCAGGGCTGCGGCGTCCGACATGGCCCGGCTCAGCAGCCGGGGCAGCCGCTGGTCATCGCTGCTGGCCCGGACCTCCGCCCACGGGTTCGCCAGCTCGCCACTTCCGGCCTGGTCCGGCGCGGCCGCCACGACGGCGGCCGGGTCCTGCACGGTGAGCTCCCAGCTGACCTCCTGCCGGCCCCCGGCGCCGAGCTGGACCGGCCAGCTGAGCAGGTACTCGTCCCCGTCCCGGTTGACCGAGGCGCCGGGCGCGCGGAACTGCACGGCCACCGGTCCCGCGCCCCAGCTGAGCCCGGCGGCGGCCCCGGCCCTGGCTCCGTCTGCGGCGCCCGTCCCGTTTTCGGCGCCCGCTGCAGCCCCGGCCGCGGCCGCGGATTCTTCCGGGCTGCCACCCGCCGCTCGTCCCGCCTGGCCGGACTTGATCTCGCCCATGCTGGCCAGGTCGGCGGCCACCCGCAGGGTCAGCTCGGTGTGCACCGGGGCAGCGGCGGCCGAGATGATCCTGATGGTCTCGCGAACCCGGCCCGGGCTGACCTCGCGCTCGCGCTCGACGCGGACGGTGGGGTCG
The DNA here is from genome assembly GCA_035763085.1 of Streptosporangiaceae bacterium. Taxonomy (GTDB): domain Bacteria; phylum Actinomycetota; class Actinomycetes; order Streptosporangiales; family Streptosporangiaceae; genus DASUBV01. The sequence goes on from DASUBV010000388.1 coordinate 72,404, forward strand.
GGGATCTCGTCGCCCAGCTGGCGGGCCGCGCCGATGAACAGGGCCCGGTCCGCGGTCAGCAGCCCGCCGCTGACCGGGTCGGGCTCCAGCTGGCCGACTTCCAGCACGGCGGCGGACAGCACCCGGGTATCGGCGTGCAGCACCCCCTGCGCCCCGGCAGGCCGGATCTGCCCGCCCGGCTCGCTGAGCACGACGGTGGGCGCGTGCAGCGCCGTCACCAGCTCGTGCAGCCATGGCTGGAGTGACCGCGACATCCGTCTCCCTTGCGTCTCGTCGTGCCTGCCCGGTCCGGCAGCACGTCCCGTGCAGCGCTCCCCGTGCAGCCGTTGTTCCGGGGAGTCTGCGGGCTTCGTCCGGCACCGTCAGCACGGCGTCCGCGGGACCGCGGCGCTGACGGGCGCTCCCCGGCTGCCGCCCCTTGACAGCACGCCTGACAAAGTCCACCATAACACTAATTTGAACGCTCAATTTGAACGCTCAAATTAGCCGCGGACCCGCGGCCAGACCAGGCGCCCGTCCCTGGTGCGGCTGTGTCCGGGCGCCTTCACCCCCCTCAGGCGCCCGGCCACAGCCGGCGCCCGGGCAGGCCTGGCGCTGAGCCCGGGGCCGGCCGGCTCCCGGCGGCCAGTGCCAGGCGCACCGCGGCCGAAGCCGGGCCCGCGGCGGCAGGGCAGCCAGGAGGTAGCGGACATGGGTCAGCAGCGCCCCACGCTGGAGACTGTGGCCAGGGCAGCGGATGTCTCCCGGCAGACGGTGTCCAATGTGCTGCACGCGCCGCACCTGGTCCGCCCGGCCACCAGGGAACGCGTCGAGGCGGTGATCGCGCAGACCGGGTACCGCCCGGTGAAGGCCGCGCAGACACTGCGAACCCGGCGATCCCACCTGATCGCCATGGGCATTCCCAACCCCGGCGAGGGCGGCGGCGAGCTGCTCGACCGGTTCCTGCACGCGCTAACTGAGCAAGCACAGCAGCGCGGCTACCGCATCCTGCTGTTCACCGCCGGCGATGACACCGCCGAGATCGCCTCCTACGACAGCCTGCTGAGCGAGTACGACCTTGACGCGTTCGTGCTGACCAGCACGCACACGGCCGACAGCCGGACGGCGTGGCTGACCCGGCACCGCGTGCCGTTCGTGACGTTCGGCCGTCCGTGGGGCGGTGTCGCCCGGCACTCCTGGGTCGACGTCGACGGCGCCTGCGGGGTCACCGCCGCCACCGAGCACCTGATCGGCGCCGGTCACCAGCGCATCGCGTTCCTCGGCTGGCCGGAAGGCTCGGGCGCCGGCGATGACCGGCGGGCCGGCTGGGAGCAGGCCTGCCAGGCGGCCGGACTTCCGGTCAGCGGGCTGTCCAGCCAGGTCGAGGAAGGACTGGCCCCCGGCCGCCAGGCCTGCGCCGCCCTGCTCGACTCGGCCCGGCCGCCGACGGCGTTCATGTGCGTCAGCGACTCGATCGCCCTGGGTGCCTGGACCGAGCTGACCGCCCGCGGCCTGGTCCCCGGCACCGATGCCGCGGTGATCGGCTTTGACGACTCCGCCGCCGCGGCGGTGATCGGGCTCACCAGCCTGGCCCAGCCCGTCGCCGCGGTGGCGGGCGCGTGCCTGGACGCCCTGCAGAAGCTGCTGGCCTCCAGCGGCGGGCGGCCCCGTCACGACCGCCTGCTCCTGGAGCCCCGGCTGGTGCTGCGCAGCTCGGCCTAGCCAGGCCGGCTGCCCCGGCGCTGATCAGCGCCATATCCCTACCGTTCCCCGCCCATCCGCTCCGGCCCCCCGGCCCCGACAAGAAACCGGAAGACAGATGAGGAACCCGACATCACGGCTCGCAACGGCCGGCCTCGCCGCCGGCCTGCTCCTGCTCGCGACCGCCTGCTCATCCGGCAGTTCCGCGACGACCACCGCGGCCAAGCCCAACAAGACGCCACTGACCCTGATGTTCGGCTCCAGCGGCGACGCCGAGACCAAGGCCGTGCAGGCTGCCGCCTCGGCGTTCACCAAGGAGAGCGGCATCAAGGTCAAGGTCATCGCGGCGTCCAACCTGACCCAGCAGCTGGCCCAGGGCTTCGCCGGCGGCGCGCCACCGGACGTGTTCTACCTGGACCCGGGCAGCTTCCAGAACTACGCCAAGCAAGGCGCGCTGGACAGCTACCCCTCGAAGCTGCCCAACTCCGGTGCCTTCTACCCGGCGCTGCGTTCCTCGTTCACCTACCAGGGCAAGTTCGAGTGCGAGCCGAAGGACGCCAGCACCCTCGCCCTGTACATCAACAGCAAGGACTGGAAGCAGGCCGGGCTGACCAGCGCCGACATCCCGACGAACTGGGACCAGCTGAAGACCGTCGCCAAGAAGCTGACCACCGCCAAGCGGGTCGGCCTGGTGCTGGACCAGACGCACTCGGGCATCGATGAGTTCCTGTACCAGAACGGCGGCACCGTCGTCGGCAGCGGCGGCAAGGTGGCCCTGAACAGCCCGCAGAACGTGCAGGCGCTCACCTACCTCAAGGGCATGATGACCGAGGGCATCATGAAGTTCCCGTCCCAGCTGGACTCCGGGTGGAGCGGCCAGGCGTTCGGCGAGAACAAGGCCGCGATGGCCATCGTCGGCAACTGGGTCGTGGGCGCCATGCAGGCCGACTACCCCAGCATCAAGTACCAGGCCGCCGCGCTGCCCGCCGGACCCACCGGCACCAAGGCCACGCTGGCCTTCACCAACTGCTGGGGCATCCCGACCACCTCGAAGAACCTGGCCGGCGCGGTCGCCTTCGTGAAGTTCCTGACCACGCCGCAGCAGCAGATGGCCTTCTCGAAGGCATTCGGCGTCATCCCGTCGCTGAGCTCGCTGCAGTCGCAGTGGCAGCAGGCGTTCCCGGCGCTGGCCGTGCACACCCAGGAACTGCCCTACGCCCACCCCGACATCGCGCTGCCGGGCGACACCCAGGCACTGGCCGCGTTCGACTCCGCGCTGGCCCAGCTGAAGTCCGGCAACCCGGCGACCATCCTGAAGAACGCGCAGCGCAACCTTCAGGCCGTGGCCAGCCAGGCGCCCTGACCTCGTGACCATCAGAACGCCGAGACTGGCCTTCCAGTCACGCCGGCGCGCCCCCGAAGGGGCGCGCCGGCGCGGTCACCTCGCCCGGCGCCGGGAGGCCGCGGCGGGCTGGCTGTTCACCACGCCGGCGGTGTTGCTGCTCATCGCGTTCTTCGTGGTGCCGATCGCGATGGCCGCCTGGGTCAGCCTCAGTGACTGGGGCGGCATCGGCAGCCCGTTCTCCGGCACCGTCCATGCCGTCGGCCTGACCAACTACCGGGCCCTGCTCACCGAGCCCGGCCTGCCGCAGCAGGACCTGGCGCTGAGCCTGCGCGACAACCTGTACTACGTGCTGCTGGTGGTGCCGCTGCAGACCGCGCTCGCGCTGTTCCTGGCCATCGTGGTGAGCCGCCGGGCGCTGCGCGGCCGCGGCTTCTTCCGCACCGCCTTCTACTTCCCGTCGGTCACCAGTTCGGTCGCCGTTTCCATCGTCTTCCTGTTCCTGTTTTCCGACGGCGGGGTGGTGAACGGCCTGCTGGGCTATATCGGCGTGCACGGGCCGAACTGGTTCAGCGATCCCAGTGGCGTGCTGCACCTGATCCTGCGGGCCGCCGGGGTGAGCAGGGCGCCGCACCTGCTGGCCGCGCACGGCCTGCTGGGGATGTCGTGGTGGGGCTGGCTGTCGGGGCCGAGCATGGCCATGCTGACACTGGTCTTCCTGGCTGTCTGGACCACGGCGGGCATCGACATGCTGCTGTTCCTGCCCGCCCTGTACAACATCGCGGGGGACATCGAGGAGGCCGCGCTGGTCGACGGCGCCGGCCCGTGGACCCGGTTCCGCCGGATCACCCTGCCGCTGCTGCGGCCGGTGCTGTTCCTGGTGCTCACGCTGGGCCTCATCGGCACCTGGCAGGTGTTCGACCAGGTGTTCCTGATGACCCAGGGCAACCCGGCGCGCACCACGCTCACCCCGGCCTACCTGGCCTACCAGGTCTCGTTCGGCAATCAGCAGTGGGGCCAGGGCGCCGCGATCGCGTTCATCCTGTTCGCCATCATCCTGGCGTTCACCGTGCTGCAGCGACTGCTGGTGCGCGAGCGCCGCTCCGGCCGGGCCAGTCCCTGGGGGGGAGCATGACCGCGCGCGCCAGCGTGACGCCGGCCGCCCGGCTGCCGGGCAATCGCCCGGGCCAGCGCACCGCCGGCAAGCCATCGGCAGGCCGGGCCGCCGGCCGGCGCAACCCGTGGCTGCGCGCCCTGGCCTACCTCACCCTGTCGGTCGCGGCCATCGCCTACATCTATCCGTTCCTGATCGAGATAGGCACCTCGTTCAAGACCGAGGCCGACGCGGCCAACCATGCGACCAGCCCGCTGCCGCACAACTGGGTGACCACGGCGTTTGTTCAGCTGGGCCAGCAGGACTTCCCGCGCTGGCTGCTCAACTCCGTGATCGTCGCGGTGTTCGTGACGGCCGGGCGGCTGCTGTTCGACTCGATGGCGGGCTACGCCCTGGCCCGGCTGCGCTTCCGCGGCCGGCAGGCGCTGTTCTCGGCGGTCGTCGCCATCATCGCGGTGCCCGGCGTGGTGCTGCTCATCCCCAAGTTCCTGGTCATCAAGGAACTCGGCATCTACGACAGCTACCAGGGCCTGATCGTGCCGCTGCTGGCCGACGCCAGCGGCGTGTTCATCATGAAGCAGTTCTTCGAGTCCATCCCGCGCAGCATCGAGGAGGCGGCGCACATCGACGGGGCGGGCACGTTCCGCACCTTCTGGTCGGTGGTACTGCCGATGGCCAGGCCGGCCCTGATCGCGCTGACCATCCTGGCCTTCCAGGCCTCGTGGAACGACTTCTCCGGCATCCTGATCGCGCACCAGAGCCCGTCGCTGGATACCCTCACCACCGGGGTGGGCCGCCTGGTCAGCGGTCAGCTCGGGGCCGGCGCCCAGTACCCGCTCAAGCTGGCCGCCGCGGTCGCGATGACCGTCCCGGTCGCGGTCATCTTCTTCGTCTTCCAGAAGCACATCATGCGCACCACCGAGGGCGGCGTGAAGGAGTGATCACGAGGCTGGCGAGCCCGGTGCCCGGCCGGGCTCGCGCAGCCGGACCACGTGATCGCGGAACACCTGCTCCATCTGGCTGTAGAACCGCACGATGATCCGCAGCTCGTCGTCGGTGTACCCGCCGGCTAGCTGCTGCCAGTCCCGCATCATCGGCAGGAAGACCGTCGCGACCTCGCTGAGTGCCTTCTCCAGTTCCAGGTGCACGACAACGCGGCGGCGGTCCCTGGTGTCCCGCACCCGGCGCACGAAGCCGGCCTTCTCCAGCCGGTCCACCACGCCGGTGATCGAGGCGGTGGTCAGCCCGGTGGCCCTGGCCAGCTCGCCGGCGGTCAGCTCGCCGCTGAAGCTGAGGATGTTCAGGCAGTTCAGGTCGGTGGCGTTGATGCCGATCCGGTCCGCGGCGGCCTGGCCGACCAGGTTCATCAGCGAGCCGGTCTTGCGGATCGCCGCCGCGAACTCCGTCGCGAGCCGGGCCCGCTCCGGTGCCCCGGCGGCGAAGGGCTCGGCCCATGGCAGCTCCCATCTGCCCGGCGTGCCGGCGCCGTGCCCGGCGCTGCCCGCCGCCGTCTCGCCTGCCTCCGGCTCCGCCCCCGGCCCGGCCTGTGCCGCGCCCCGCCGGTGTTCCTGCTCAGACATGGCTCACCTCCTTGATATCTAGTTTACCTAGACAATAATTTGCCAAGATGCTAGCTTCAGCCCTGTATCTAGTTATCTCATGAGCGGAGCCCCACGATGACGTCCGATCCGCAGATCGCCGGGGAGGAGGCGCCCGACCCGAGACGCTGGCTGACCCTGGTCGTCTTGCTGCTCGCCGCCTTCATGAACCTGCTCGATATCTCCATCGTCAACATCGCCATCCCGTCCATCCAGGCCAACCTGCACGCCAGCTACGCCGACGTGCAGTGGGCGCTGGCCGGCTACACCCTGGCCTATGCGGTGGTGCTGATCACCGGCGGGCGGCTGGGCGACGCTTACGGCCGCAAGCGGCTGTTCCTGATCGGGGTGACCGGCTTCACCATCATGTCGGCGCTGTGCGGTGCCGCGCAGAGCCCCGGCATGCTGATCACCTGCCGGGTGATCCAGGGCGCGATGGGCGCGATCATGATCCCGCAGGTGCTGTCGGTGATCCAGGTCATCTTCCCGCAGCGCGAGCGGATCAAGGCGCTGGCCGCGTTCGGCGTGACCGCCGGCCTCGGCACCGTCAGCGGCCCGCTGCTGGGCGGCCTGCTGACCCAGCACGACCTGCTCGGCCTGGACTGGCGGCCGATCTTCCTGATCAACGTCCCGGTGGGCATCCTGGCGGTGGCCGCTTCCGCGGTGCTGGTCCGCGAGTCCCGGGCACCCCGCCCGCCGCGGCTGGACCCCGGCGGCGTCCTGCTGGTCACCGCCGCGCTGCTCCTGCTGCTGTACCCGCTGGTGCAGGGGCGCCAGCTGGGCTGGCCGGCCTGGACGTTTGTGGCCATGGTCGCCTCGGTCCCCGTGTTCGCCCTCTTCGTCTGGTACGAGCGGGCCAAGACCCGCCGCGACGGCTCCCCGCTGGTGCAGCTGAGCCTGTTCAGCCAGCGCTCGTTCAGCATCGGCATGGCCACCGCCGTGACCTTCTTCCTGGGCGTGACCTCGTTCGCGCTGATCCTGACGCTGTTCCTGCAGATCGGCCTCGGTTTCACGCCGCTGCACGCGGGCCTGACCTTCCTGCCGTTCTCGGGCGGGGTGCTGGTCGCCTCGGGTGCGGCGGCCCGGATGGCGCCCCGGTTCGGCCGCGGCGTGACGATGACCGGAGCGCTCGTGATGGCCGCGGGCATGGCCGGGCTGATCGCGACCGTGGCGCACTACGGCCCGGCCGTGACGACCTGGGAGATGGTGCCGTCCCTGATCGTGGCTGGGCTGGGCATGGGCGGGGTGATCGCCCCGCTGGCCGACATCATGCTGGCGGGCGTGCACAAGCAGCACGCAGGCTCGGCATCCGGGGTGTTCAACACTGGCATCCAGGTTGGCGCCTCCGTCGGGGTCGCGCTGATCGGCGTGATCTTCTTCGGGATGCTCGGCAGCCAGTCCGGCCCGGCCGCCTCCGCGGTCGCCCCGCAGTTGCGCTCGGGCCTGGCCGCTGCCGGAGTCCCGGCCGCGACCGCCGCGCAGATCCGCGGCCAGTTCCAGGCCTGCCTGCATGACCGCCTGGTCGCGGCCGACCCGACCGTGACCCCGGCCTCGTGCCGGCTCGGCGGGCCGGGCGGCGCCAGCTACACGGTCCCGGCGCCAGCCCGCCAGGTGCTGGCGGCCGCCGGCGGCACGGCGGTCCGCCATGACTTCGCCGCCACCCTCGAGCGGACCCTGTGGTTCCAGGTGGGTGTCTTCGTCCTCAGCTTCCTGCTGATGGCAGCCCTGCCGCGGGGCGCGGGCCGGAGAGCCAGCGCACCCGGGGCCCCGGCCAGTGTCCTTGTCCGGGCTGGCAAGGCGAGCTGAGCTGTGCGGATCGCACTGCTCGGCGCGACCGGCGGGATCGGCGGTCACCTGCTGGCCTGGGCCCTGGCGGCCGGGCACGAGGTTCAGGCGCTGGCGCGCCGGCCCGGGGCCCTGGCCGCCGGGCCGGCGGCCGGCTCGCTGACCGTGATCCAGGGTGATGCGCTGGATGCCCGCGCGGTCGCCACGGTGATCGGCGGCTCCGACGCGGTGCTGTCCGCCCTCGGGCCGCGCGGCGCCAGGACTCCGTCGCTGCTGGCGGGCGCGGCGGCCAACGTCGTCGATGGCATGGCCGCAGCCGGGGTCCGCCGTTTCATCGGAGTCTCGGCGGCGGGCGCCTTCATCACCGGCGACCCGGATGCCGGAGTCGTGATCAAGGCAATCCTGCCCAGGATCTTCGCGACACCCTTCGCCGATGTGCGGCAGATGGAGGCGACAATCCAGGCCAGCGGGCTGGACTGGACCCTGGTCCGCGCGACGCGGCTGGTGAACGGGCCCGGCACCAGCCGCTACCGCGTGCACCCCGACTACCCGCCGCCGCGGGGCCGCAAGATCGCCCGCGCCGATGTCGCGCACTTCATCGAGGGTGCCCTGACCGGGCATGAGTGGCTGCACGGCCGGCCGGCGCTGGGCTACTGAGGGCCTTGCCCGTCCCTGGCTGCGGCCGGAGCCTGTACCGGGGGGCGGCGGACGTGTGACGGAGTCCCGTCCCGGCAGCGCGGGCCGCGGGGCGGAGCCCGCCAGTGCCCGCCAGTGCCGGTGTCTCGATTCACCGCTGGAAGGATCGAGGCTCAGGCGTGAGCGGCGCGCTGGCTGGCGATCAGGTCCTGATACCAGCCAAACGAGGCCTTCGGCGTGCGGCGCTGGGTCTCGAAGTCCACGTGCACCAGGCCGAAGCGCTGATGGTAGCCCTCGGCCCACTCGAAGTTGTCCAGCAGCGACCAGGTCAGGTAGCCGCGCACGTCCACCCCGGCGGTGATCGCGTCGGCGACCGCGCGGATGTGGCTATCCAGGTACCGGATCCGGGGCTGGTCGTCGATCACCCCGGCGGCGTCCGGCTCGTCGGCCACCGAGCAGCCGTTCTCGGTGATGTAGACCGGCGGCAGCCGGTCGGCGTACCGGTCCCGGAACGTGGTGAGCAGCTCGGTCAGCCCGGTCGGCACGACCGGCCAGCCGAACGCCGTCAGCGGGTAGCCGGGAATCGGCTCCAGCTGGAAGGGCAGTGCCGCCCCGGCCGGCCGGGGCGGTGCCGTGGCCGGCTGCGGTGCGGCATCGGGCGACGCAGCATCCCGCGACGGGGCCGCGTGCGCCGGAGCCGAGATCCGGGACGGGGTGTAGTAGTTGATGCCCAGCGCGTCCAGCGGCGCGCTGATCAGCTCCAGGTCGCCCGGCTGCACGCTGTCCAGGCCGTCCGCGCCGACCCCGAACGCGCTCAGGTCCGGGTAGCTGCCGAGCAGCAGCGGGTCGTTGAACAGCCGGTTGTGCAGCGTGTCGTAGGCGTCGGCGGCGGTCAGGTCGGCCGCTCTCCCGGAGGCGGGCCAGACCGGCGCGCAGTTGTTGGCGATCGCTACCTGGCGGACTCCGGCGGCGCGCAGCGCGGCCGCGGCCAGGCCGTGGCCGAGCAGCTGATGGTGGGCCGTCGGCAGCGCGCCGGCCAGCAGCGTCCGGCCCGGCGCGTGCACGCCCAGCGCGTAGCCGAGCGAGGTGACGACGAACGGCTCGTTCAGGGTGATGAACATGCCGATCCGGTCGGCTAGCCGACCGGCGACCAGGGCGGCGTAGTCGGCGAACCGGTAGGCGGTGTCGCGGGCCAGCCAGCCGCCGGCGTCCTCCAGAGCCTGCGGCAGATCCCAGTGGAACAGGGTGGGCACCGGGGCGATGCCGCCGGCCAGCAGCTTGTCAGTCAGCCGGTCGTAGAAGTCGAGCCCCGCCGTCAGCGCCGGGCCAGCGCCGTCCGGCTGGATCCGCGGCCAGCCGATCGAGAACCGGTAAGCGTTGACGCCCAGCCGCTCCATCAGCGCGACGTCCTCGGGCCACCGGTGGTAGTGGTCGCACGCCACGTCGCCGGTCTGCCCGTCCCGGATGGCGCCGGGCTTACGGCAGAAGGTATCCCACACCGAGACACCGCGGCCGTCCTCCCCGGTGGCCCCCTCGATTTGGTAGGCCGCGGTGGAGACCCCCCAGGCGAACCCATCAGGAAAGCGCGGCATGGCGAGTTCGGTCACCCGGCGATCGTATCCCCGCCCTTCCGGGCCTCCGCGCGCCCGGCCCGGCGCCCCGTTGCGGCCTGGTCCGGAGCTCCGTTGCGGCCTGGTCCGGCACCCCCGGCGCTCCCCGGTCCGGCGCTCCTGGCCCGGCGCGCCCCGGTCCGGTGTCCCCGTTGCGCCCCGGTCCGGTGTCCCCGTTGCGGCCCGGTCCGGCGCCCCGGCGCGTCACCCGGGACCCGCGCGGCCGGAGCCAGCCGGGTTGCGCAGCAGAGCACCGCAGCCCAGGGGAGGATCGTCTTATGCGCGCTCCCGCCAGGCCCGGACCCGCGACCAGGACCGGGCCATGACCCGCCCGCCGGACGCGGTGGTGGTCGGGTCCGGGCCCAACGGGCTGGCCGCTGCGATCACCCTGGCCAGGGCCGGAATGGCCGTCGACGTCATCGAGGGCGCGGCCGGCCCGGGCGGCGGCTGCCGGACCAGCGAGCTCACCCTGCCCGGATTCGCGCACGATGACTGCTCGGCCGTGCACGCCCTGGCCGCGGCATCCCCGTTCTTCCAGACCATCGACCTGGCCGCGCGCGGGGCGCACCTGACCGCCCCGCCCGCCGCGCTCGCCCACCCGCTGGACGGCGGCCAGGCCGCAGCGATCACCGGCTTGCCCGCCGCCACCGCGGCGAGCCTGGGTGACCCGGGCTACCGGCGGCTGATGGAGCCGCTGGTGCGCGACGCCAGCGCCATCGCCGCCACGTTCCTGGCCCCGCTGCGCACGATCCCGGCCCGCCCCGCGGCCGCGGCCCGGTTCGCGGCGGCGGCTATCCTGCCCGCCGCCGTGCTCGCCCGGCCGCTGCGCACGCCGGCAGGCCGCGCGCTGCTGGCCGGGCTGGCCGGGCACTCGATGCTGCCGCTGTCTGCACCAGTCAGCGGCGGGTTCGGGCTGTTTCTCGGGCTGCTCGCGCACACCACCGGCTGGCCCGTCGTGACCGGCGGCAGCGCCCGGCTGACCGAGGCGCTGCTCGCTGAGCTGGCCGCGCTCGGCGGCCGGGTCGAGACCGGCCGCTGGATCCGGCGGATCGAGGACCTGCCGCCCGCCCCGGTGATCATGCTCGACGTCGCGCCGCGCGCCCTGGCCCGGATCGCCGGCGCGCGGCTGCCCGCGGGCTACCTGCGGGCGCTGAGCCGGGTGCGGTACGGGCCGGGCGTCTGCAAGGTGGACTGGGCCGTGGCCGGGCCGGTCCCGTGGACCGCGCCCGCCTGCCGGCAGGCCGGCACCGTGCACCTGGGCGGCAGCCTGGCGCAGATCGCCGCCAGCGAGGCGGACGTCGCCGCCGGGCGGCACCCGGACCGCCCGTACTGCATCGTGACCCAGCCGTGCGTGGCCGACCCCGGTCGGGCCCCGGCCGGCCGGCACACCCTGTGGGCCTACTGCCACGTGCCGCCCGGCTCGACCGCCGACATGACCGGTCCGATCGAGGCGCAGCTCGAGCGGTTCGCGCCCGGCTTCGCGGACCTGGTGCTGGCCCGCCATGTCCGCACCGCCGCCGACATCGCCGCGGCCAACCCCAACTACGTGGGCGGCGACATCAACGGCGCGGCGGCCACGCTGCGCCAGACACTGCTGCGCCCGGTGCCGCGCTGGAATCCCTACCGCACCCCGGCCCGCGGCATCTACCTGTGCTCGGCGGCTACCCCGCCCGGCGGCGGCGTGCACGGCATGTGCGGCGCCTGGGCCGCCGCCACCGCCCTGCGGGACGCGGGCCTGCCGGCTCCCGCCGTGACCGCCCGGCCCGGCTAGCCGCCGTCCGCGATGGCCGCGTTCACCTCGGACTGCCGGCTGGCCAGCTCGGCGGCGTACTTCCGCTCGTCGATCTGCTCGGCCATTTCCTCGTCGGCCCGCATCAGCTGCTCCAGGTCCGACTTGGCCGCGTCCATCACGCCCAGGTCGGTGTAGGCGTGCTGCACCTTCGGGCCCCACAGGCCGATGTCGCGCACGCACGGCACGATCCGGGAGAACAGCAGCGTCCGGAACGCCTGCTGGACGGGGGACTGCTCGGTGAACTCCAGGCACTCGGCCACGTCGAAGCCCATCCGCTCCCAGACCTCGCGCGCGGTGAACCGGTTGCGCATCAGGTAGCAGCCCTCGACGATGAAGTCTTCCCGGTCGGCCCGCTCGGCCGCCGTCAGTTCCTTGTAGTAGTCGCGCAGCGCCAGCCGTCCGAACGCCACGTGCCGGGCCTCGTCCTGCATCACGTACGCCAGCAACTGGGTGACCAGCGGGTTGTTGGACATGTCCCGGTGTACTCCGAACGCGGCCAGGGCCAGGCCCTCGATCAGCACCTGCATGCCCAGGTAGGGCATGTCCCACCGGGAGTCCGACAGCGCGTCTTCCAGCAGCCTGGCCAGGTCCGGGTTGACCGGGTAGTACAGGCCGATCTTCTCCCGCATGAACCGCGCGTACAGCTCCACGTGCCGCGCCTCGTCCATGGCCTGGGTGGCGGCGTAGAACTTGGAGTCCATGTCCGGCACCGACTCCACGATCCGCGCGGCGACCGTCAGCGCGCCCTGCTCGCCGTGCAGGAACTGGCTGAACAGCCACGCCGACAGGTGGTGGCCCAGTTCGTTGCGCTCGTCCTCCGACAGCTTGTCCCACTGCCGCGAGCCGTAGATCGGGCAGAACTCGTCGCCGATCTCCATCACGTTCGACGGATCAACCGGCAGGTCCCAGTCGATGCGCTTGGCGGCGTCCCACTGCTTATCCTTGCCGCGCTGGTACAGGTCGAGCAGCCGGCTGCGGCCGTCGTCGTACTCCCAGCTGAACCGGGTCGACCCGGCCGCCGGGACATCCCAGGTGCCCGCCGGCACCGGCATCGTGTAGTGGTCGTAGGTGGACATGGGCACACCTCCCGGCCCCATTGTTACTCGCTAGTAGCAAGGCGGCAAGGCACCGGCGGCGCAGATTGCTGACCCGTAACGGAGCTGGCGCCGCGCGCGCCCCGGCCCGGCAGCTAGCCGTGCATCGGGTGCTCATGATCGGCGTGCCCGGCCAGCTCCAGCTGGAAGGTGGAGTGGGCCACATCGAAGTGCCCGCGCAGGCACGCCTGCAGCGAGTCCAGCATGGTCGCGCTGCGCCCCTCGCTGATCACCTCGGGCTCGACCACGATGTGCGCCGACAGCACCGGCAGGCCCGATGTGATCGTCCACAGGTGCAGGTCGTGCACCTCGCGCACGCCCGCCAGGCTGGTCATGTGGCTGCGCAGCTCGCCGAGGTCGATGTCCGGCGGGCTCGCCTCCAGCAGCACCTCCAGCGCCTCGCGCAGCAGCTTCCAGGTCCGCGGCAGGATCAGCACGCCCACCGCCAGCGAGGCGATCGGGTCAATGCGGGTGAACCCGGTCAGCTCGATGATCACGCCGGTGACGATCACCGCGGCGGAGCCCAGCGTGTCGGCGGTGACCTCCAGGAACGCCCCGCGCATGTTCAGGCTCTCGCCCTGGCCGCGGCGCAGCACCAGCAGCGATGCGCCGTTGGCCAGCAGCGCGATCACGCCGAAGACGATCAGCAGCGGCGAGTGCACCGTCTGCGGCGACATCAGCCGGCTGATCGCCTCGGTGAAGATGAACGCGGCCATGGCCAGCAGGATCAGGGCGTTGGCCATCGCGGCCAGGATCTCGGCCCGGGCGTACCCGAAGGTGCGGTGCCCGGAGGCGGGGCGGCTCGCGAAGTAGGCGGCCAGCAGCGACAGCCCGACCCCGGCCGCGTCAGCGGCCATGTGCGCGGCGTCGGCCAGCAGCACCAGCGACCCGGTGATGGCCGCGCCGACGACCTCGGCGACCGCGACGGTGATGGTCAGCGCGAGAACCATGGTCAGGGCGCGCCGGTGCCGGCCGGTCGCGGTCAGCAGCCCGCCGTGATCGTGCCCGTGCCCGCCACCACCCCGGCTCCGGGCCGGGCCGCCCGGACCGCCGGTTCCGGCACCGTGCCCGGACGAACCGTGTCCGCCGGTGCGCCCGGGGTCGACCGCGCGTCCGGGGTCACTGGTGTGGCCGGGCTCCGTGGTTTGGCCGGGGTCAGTGGCTCGGCCTGGGCCGGCAGGCCCGGCGCCCGCGGCGGTGAGCGGACGAGCCGGGTCCGCCGGGTGCCGGGACTGGCCGGGCTGGCCGGGATCGCCGGGGCAGCCCATTTCGCGGGGGGTCGCCGGGTTGTGGCGGGCCGGCCGCGCGGGCGGGGTGGGCGGGGTCATCAGCGGCTCAGGAGTCTTTGTCTCCGCGCCGCCGGTCGGGCCGGATGCCGCGGCGTGACCGGGACTTGCCCGGCGGGCGGCCGGTGCTCTGCGCGAGCAGCTCGTAGGCGGGATTCACCATGACCGGTATCCCCTCCTTCATCCCGACCGGCCCGCGCAGCCGGACCTTCGAGCCGGGCCGCAGGCCCGGGATGTTGGACCGGCCGTAGAACAGCGCGGTCAGCTCCCCTGTCGAGTCCGCGAGGTCACAGGCGAGCACAGTGTTGCGCTCCACCGGCCGGATCTCCACTGTATGTACCCGCCCCTCGACCACAGCGCGCCCCGGCTGGGCCAGGGTGCCGATCGGGCTGACCCCCTCGGGCGGCACCGGCCGATCGTAGTCGCTGCCGGACTCAGCTGCGGCGGGCTCGGCTGCGGGCGCCGGGGCCGGGCCAGGCTGGCCAGTGGCGGGCTGGCCAGCGGCGGGCGCGGTTCCTGGCCGGCCATGGCCAGGCTGCGCGGCGGCAGCCTGGCCAGCAGCGCGTGATCCCGTTTTGTCGAGCTTTACTCGCCCCTGGCCGGGTATGGCGACGGCCCCCGGTCGGCCATCGGGGGACGGGCCGGCGGCCGGCTCGGCCCGCGGCCCCCCGTCGGCGGCGGCCTGGCGGGCAGCCAGGGCCTCGACCCGGCTGCGCACGTCGAACGGCACGATGGTCGCCGCGGCATGCGGGATGCGGCTGATGACCCCGGCCATCTTGTCCGCGGTGCGGTCGTGCAGCAGGCGGCCCAGCAGCGGGGCGTAGCTGCGCCGGGGCAGGATCGCGGTGACGCCGACGCCGGGCAGCGACGCCTCGGCGTTGACCATCGAGGCGGCGGCGCTGGCCAGTCGCCGGTCCGGGCAGTCCACGAAGTCGAGCACGATCCCGGTGTTGGCCCGGACCCAGTCCTGGCGCAGCCGGTCGGCCTGCACGTTGTCGATGACGAAGTGGACGGCGTGCATCGTGGTCGGCCGCAGGCTGCGGGCGTAGCGCAGGGCGGCGATGGTGGCCAGGTCGAAGTCGTCGACGAAGACGAAGGCCGTGCGCCGGGCGTAGGTCGGCGGCTCGGGCGCCGGGGTGTTCTTGCGGCGGCTGCCTATGTAGTCCAGGACCTGGGCCTCCAGGCCGTACTGGCGGTTCAGCCAGATCAGCGCCGGCACGCCCAGCAGGAACAGCACGATGACCAGCCAGGCGCCCTCCTTGAACTTCACCCACGCGAAGATCAGCACGACCACCATCGAGGTCAGCCCGGCTGCGAACGTGATCACCCGCTTGCGCTGCCAGCCGGGCACCCGGTGCCTGCCGAAGTACCGGGCCATCCCGAACCCGGCCAGGGTGAAGGCGGTGAACACGCCAATGGCGTAGAACGGCACCAGGCTGTTGACGTTGGAGCCGGCGAAGGCCAGCAGCGCTGACGACAAGACGGCCAGCACGATGATGCCGTTGGAGAACACCAGGCGGTGCCCGCGCTTGGTCAGCCAGCGGGGCAGGAAGGCGTCCTCGGCCACGAAGCTGGCCAGGAACGGGAACCCGTTGAAGCTGGTATTGCCGCCGGTGTAGAGGATCAGCGCGGTCGCGGCCTGGACGAACCAGAAGAAGATGGTGCCGATGGTGTTATGCCCGAAGACGATCTTGGCTTCCTGGGCGATCACCGTCGGGACGCCGGTGCGGAACGGCGCGGAATGGGTCAGGTGCGCCAGCCACGAGATCCCCGCCACCAGCGAGCCGAGAATCATGCCCTCGATGACCAGCACCCGGCGGGCATTGCGGCCCTCGGGCGGCTGGAACGCGCTCACCGCGTTGGAGACCGCCTCGATGCCGGTCAGCGACGAGCCGCCGTTGGCGAAAGCGCGCAGCAGTACGAACACCATGCCGAAGGTGATCAGGCTGACGTGGTTGTTGTGCACGGAGCCGAACTGGCCGGGCAGCGGGTAGTGGTACTGCGGCAGGTTGCCGAGCGCCTCGCGGATCAGGCCGATGATGATCACCAGGATCACCGAGGCGGAGAACAGGTAGGTGGGCACGGCGAAGGCCTGGCCGGCCTCGCGGATGCCGCGCAGGTTGCCGAAGCACATCAGCACCACGACGCAGACCGAGATGATGGTCAGCAGGTCGGGCTTGTTCAGCGCCGGGATGGCTGAGGCGACGGCCGCGGTGCCCGCCGCGACCTGAACGGCCACGGTGACCACGTAGTCGATGAGCAGGGCGATGGCCGCGATCTGGGCGACCCGCGGGCCGAAGTTCTCCCGGGCCACGACGTAGGAGCCGCCGGCCCGGGTGTAGACCATGACGACCTCGCGGTAGGCGAGGACCACCAGCGCCATGACGAACAGCACGACGCCCGTCATGGGCAGGATCAGCGTGAATGCCGAGACGGCCAGGCCGCCGCGCAGCAGCTCGATCAGGATTTCCTCGGTGCCGTAGGCCGAGGAGGAGATGCCGTCGGGGGCGAGCACGCCGAGGGCGAGCCGCTTGGACAGGCGCTGCTCGCCGAGCTGCTCGTTAATGAGCGGGCGGCCGAGCAGCCTGCGTTTCAGGCCGTAGCCGATGCCCTCGGCTAGGTCGTCTCGCCGGACGAGCGAGCCGACCGCCCTGCGCATGGCCATGCGGCCCTCCCTGTGTCCCTGTGCCGGGTGACTTCATACCATTGCGGTGCAACTTCAGGGAGGCCGGCACACGGCTTCCCTGGCCGGGGCGGCCGCGGAGCATGGCGGGCCCTCCGGCGGGAGGACAAACCGGCCATGACCAGCACGCCGGCCGGCTCGGAGCCGGCCCAGCCGCAGCCAGAAGGCCCCGTGCCCGGAGCCACGGTTCCCGGCACGACCGTGCCCGGCGCCCCGCCGCCGGGGCCGCGCGCGGGCGGCCCGCTGCGCCTGTCCGGCCTGCTCCGCCGCCCGATCACCGACCGGGGCGGGGAGTCGATCGGACGGCTGTCAGATGTGATCGTCCGGCTGCGCGGCGCCGACGACCCGGTGGGCGGTGGCGCTGGCGAGGCCGGGCCGCCGGTGACCGGGCTGGTCGCGGCTGTGGGCAGCCGTCGTGTGTTTGTTCCTATTGACCAGGTGGCGAGCCTAGCCGGCGATTCGGACCTGAAACTGAGCAGCGCCCGGCTGGACCTGCGCCAGTTTGAGCGGCGGACCGGCGAGGTCCTGCTGCGCGCCGATGTGCTCGGGCACCGGCTGATCGACGTGGAGAGCGCGCGCCTGGTCCGGGCCGCCGACCTGGAGCTGGCCTACCGGGCCGGGGCCTGGGTGATCACCGGGGTGGCGGGCCACCGGTCCCGGCCGCTGCTGGGCCGGCACGGCGCCGGCGACCGGACGTTCCGGGAGTGGGCCAAGTTCGAGCCGCTGATCGGGCACTCGGGCAGCGCGCTGCTGCGCGGGCCGTTCGCCCGGATCCGGCGGCTCAAGCCAGCCCAGATCGCCGACCTGCTGGAGGGCGCGTCCCGGGACGAGGAGACCGAGATCCTCGGCCAGGTGAGCGCTGACCCCGAGCTGGAAGCTGACGTCTTCGAGGAGCTGGACGAGGACCTGGCCACCCGGCTGCTGGGAGCCAGGACCGACGGTGAGATCGCCGCGGTGCTGGCCCGGATGCAGGCCGATGACGCTGCCGACGCCGTCGCCGAGTTGCCGCAGCGCCGCCGCCAGGGTGTCCTGGACCGGCTCCCGCCCGGCCCGCGGGCCACGATCATGACCCTGATGGGCTACAACCCGACCAGCGCGGGCGGCCTGATGAACACGGACTTCGTCGCGCTGCCCGCCACTGCCACCGTGGCCAGCGCCATCGCCGCGGTGGCCGGGGCGGCCAGTCTGCAGCCCGAGGCGCTGACCAGCGTGCACGTGCTGGATTCCAGCGGCCGGCTGTGCGGGGTCGCCAAGCTGGTGACGCTGGTCCAGGCCGATCCCGCGACCACACTGGCGGCGGCCTGCGACGACGACCCGGTCCGGGTCGGCGCCGACACCGACGTGGTGGACGTGGCCGTGCTGATGAGCGACTACAACCTGACCACCGTGCCGGTCGTGGATGACCGCCGGATGATGCTCGGGGTGATCACGGTCGACGATGTGCTGGAAGTCACTTTGCCCGAGGACTGGCGGCGCCGGGAGGCCGCCGAGCCGCCCGATGCCCGCCACGGCCAGACGGACTGACAGCAGGACGTAGCTGACCTGCGGGAATTCCGGCGGGCGCGGGACTGTTGTCGGTGCAGGGAAGCCCGGCGGGCGCCGGTCGCAGGCTGGTCTGTCAGTTTGACACTGGCACGCCGCGGCGGGCATCCTCAATTGGGTTTCACACGAGGACACCTCGTTCGGTGAGGCGTCTTCACGGACACAGGCCACTGATCCCACCCGTCGAGAGACGCTCCGGATCAGGACACCTCTCCCCGGCCTAAGGGGTGAGGCCAGGTGGCTGTGCCGGAGTCTCCGGCGCTACGCCGTGAAGTGCCAAAGCTCTCATGAGAGAGGTGCCTGAACGTCCGGCTGGGCCAGGCTGCCTCCGCGAGTGTCGGGAGCGGGCGCTGCGGTGCCATGGACGAAGGGAGGCGAGCAATGGACCACGATAGTCCGGGCCGAAAATGGGCCCTCATTGCCGCTGTCCCTGTTTGCTCCGGGCACGCGCTGGCGCCGTAACGGCACCACCCCCCGATCCTGAGCTCGCCTGGCCGGTGAGCCCGCCCGGCTGAGTTTCAGCCGGGCTGGGGCCCGGTCACGCTCGATCCCGGCCGGATGGCCGCGCGTGCCCCCCGATCCCCGTCCGTCCGCGGGCGGTGAAAGGGGCGTCAGCCATGACTTCCTCCACCTCCGACCTGCACGGCGGCCTGCCCGGGGCTGGCGTGAGCCAGGGCGCGGCCCTGGACTCCGCGCACGTCGGCGACATCCGCGGGGCGCTGGGCACCATCTCGCTTGATGACCTGGCCCCGCGCCGGTCGATGCCGGCCAAGCTGAAGACGCTGCTGGCCATCGTCGGCCCCGGGCTGATCGTGATGGTCGGCGACAACGACGCGGGCGCGTTCTCGGTCTACGGGCAGGCCGGCCAGGACTACGGGACCAAGCTGCTGTGGACGTTCCTGCTGCTGATCCCGGTGCTGTACGTGAATCAGGAGATGGTGCTGCGGCTGGGCGCCGTCACCGGGGTCGGCCACGCCCGGCTGATCCTGGAGCGGTTCGGCCGGTTCTGGGGCGCGTTCAGCGTGATTGACCTGTTCATCCTCAATGCGCTGACGATCGTGACCGAGTTCATCGGCATCACGCTGGCCGCCGGGTACCTCGGCGTCCCCAAGATCATCGCGGTGGGGCTGGCCGCGCTGGTCATCATCGCCTCGGCCATGACCGGCAGCTTCCGCCGGTTCGAGCGCATCGCGATGGCGTTCTGCGTCGGGTCGCTGCTGCTGATCCCGGTGTACCTGCTGGCTCATCCGCCGGCCAGCCAGGTGGCGCAGGGCTTCGTCATGCCGTCGATGCCGGGAGGCAGCGGCCAGCTGGCCACGGTCATGCTGCTGATCATCGGCATCGTCGGGACGACGGTCGCCCCGTGGCAGCTGTTCTTCCAGCAGTCCTACGTGATCGACAAGCGGATCACCCCGCGGTTCATCCGGTACGAGAAGGCCGACCTGGTGATCGGCATCGGCGTGGTGATCGTCGGCGGCGCCGCCGTCATGGGCGCGATGACCGCGGCGTTCGCCGGGACGGCCGGGGCGGGCCACTACACCAACGCGGCCGGGCTGGCCGCCGGGCTGGCGGCCTACGCGGGCAAGGCGACGGGCGCGCTGTTCGCCGTCGCGCTGCTGGATGCCTCGATGATCGGTGCCTTCGCCGTCTCGCTGTCCACCGCCTACGCGATGGGCGACGTCCTCGGGCTCAAGCACTCGCTGCACCGCGGTGCCCGGCAGGCGAAGGGCTTCTACGTGATGTACGCCGGGCTGATCGCGCTGGCGGCTGCGATCGTGCTGATCCCCGGCTCGCCGCTGGGGCTGCTGACCGAGGGCGTGCAGGTGCTGGCCGGGGTGCTGCTGCCCGCCGCCACGGTGTTCTTGCTGCTGCTGTGCAACGACAAGGCGGTGCTGGGCCCGTGGGTGAACGGGCGCTGGACCAACGTGTTCGGCGGAGCGGTGGTCGCGCTGCTGATCACGCTGTCGCTGATCCTCACGGCCTCGGTGGCGTTCGGGCACATCACCGCGGGCCAGATCATGGCCATCCTGATCACCTGCGCCGCGGTGACCGCGGCCGCCGGGGGCGCGGTGCTGGTACGCGGCGAGATCCGGCGGCGCCGGTCCGGCCCCGGCCTGGCCGCGGACGGAGTCGCTGCTGCTGGCGCCCGTGCTGACGGCGGTGCGGCCAGCGCGGGCGGCGCAGAGCTCAGCCGAGCCGAGAAGGACGGCTGGCGGATGCCGCCGCTGGCCACGCTGACCGTCCCGCCGATCACGGCGGCCCGCAAGATCTGCCTGACCGGCCTGTGGATCTACGTGGCCATCGCCATGGCGGCCGTGGTGGTCTTCATCGTCCAGCTGGCCACGGCGCACTGACCAGCAGCCGGACCGTCAGCAGTCCGGGCAGCCATCTCGCCGGTCGGCAGCCCGGCCTGCTGTTGCTCCCCGGCGTAATCGCACGGCTGTTGGTTTCCGGCGTAACCGCACGGCGCCGGTGACCAGCCAGCGGGAACTGCGGGCGCGCAGGGTCAGCGTGGCCAGCCGGGCCAGCATCCACACGCTGTAGGCCAGCCACAGCGCTACCAGCCCGCCGTGGCCGGCCACCACGGCCGCGGCCGCCACGCCGAACACCGCCAGGCTGGCCAGCCCGGCCAGTGCCAGGTAGTCCTGGTCGCCGGCCCCGATGAGCACGCCGTCCAGCACGAACACGATCCCGCCCGCGGGCTGCTGCACGGCCACGATCACCAGCACCGCCAGCAGCAGATGCCGGACGTCGGGGGCGACCGCGAACAGGCCCGGCAGCAGCGGCCGCGTGACCAGTACGATCGCCCCGAAGACCACCCCGTAGGCCGCCCCCCAGCCGATCATCCGGTTGGTGGCGGCCCGTGCCCCGGCCGCGTCACCGGCCCCCAGGTACCGGCCGGTGATCGCCTGCCCGGCGATGGCGATCGCGTCCAGGGCGAAGGTCAGCAGCCCCCAGATCCGGAACGCGACCTGGTGCGCGGCGATCGCCGCGTTGCCCTGCCGGGCGGCGATGGCGGTG
>DASUBV010000389.1:0-8447 GCA_035763085.1 Streptosporangiaceae bacterium
GAGCCAGGGCCTGCGCATGCGGGATGTCGGGCGCGACGTAGTGCTGCCGCCCCGCGGCCGTGGTGGCGGCCAGCGACACCAGGCCCTGACGGCGCTGGAACCAGCTCTGGTGCACCCGCCAGCCGATGATCCCCTCGGCCGACATGATGCTGCGCCGCCGGACCAGGGTGCCGGTCCTGGTAATGAGCCAGCCGCCCGCCAGCCGGTGGCCGAGGCTGCGGTACCGGTCCTCGGCCAGCGCGGCCGCCACCGGCAGCAGCACCAGGCTGGCCAGCCACACCCAGCCGGGCATGGCTCCGGCCAGCCCGGCCGCCAGGACGCCCGCGATGATCAGCGCGGCCGCGCCCAGCGCCCGGACAAGCCGGCGCCGCCGGGCCGCCGGGCCGTGCCGGACCAGCTCGCCGGTCACCGGCACGGGGCCGGTGCCCAGGACCGCCGCGGCGGCCTGCGCGGCCACCTGGCGCGGCGCGGGCGGCACCAGCAGCGAGCCGCCGCGCTCGGCACCGTGGCCGACCCGCAGGCCGGTGGTGATGGCCAGGCACCGGGCCCCGCCGGCGGCGCGCAGCAGCAGCGGCTCGCTGAGCTCGGCACCGCGCAGCCGGCTGGTGTCGATCGTGGTGCTCCGGGTGGACAGCAGCCCGCGGGACACCCGCAGCACCCCGCCCTCCTCGCTGACCAGCTGGTAGTTCCAGAACAGCGCGATGTACCCGGCGACCGACAGCAGCACGGCCGCGGCGAGGAAGGTCAGTGCCCCGGCCAGGATCTGCACCCCGGCGGGCTCGTCGCCCACCCGGACCAGGACCCGGTGCACCGGCCCGACGGCGATGACATTGACGTGGGTGGCGTCGACGAACTGGAGCACCGCGCCCACCACGACGCCGATGATGACCAGGCCGGTCAGCGTGAGCGGGGCGAACCGGATCCAGCCCGGCTGCAGCCGGGCCAGCTCACGCTCGGCCGGCACCGGGCGGGCGGACGCTACCGCGCCTGCCGGGCCGGCGGCCGGGCTCGCGGCCGCGCCAGCACCCTGGCCTGCTGCGGGCCGCAGTGGCAGCGGCACATCCGGCGGCGCAGGCTCGGCAGCCAGCAGGCTGGTGCGCAGCCGCTCGGCGTCGGCCCGCAGCAGCGCATCCAGGTGCAGGCTCTCGCCCTCCCGCCGGTCGTTGCGGCCTGTCCCGACCTCGACCTTGCGCAGCCCCAGCACGCGGTAGATGACATGCGCGGACAGGTCGACGCTGCGCACCCGGTCCCGCGGCACCGACACCACCTTGGTGTTCAGCAACCCGCGGCGCAGGTAGACGCGCTCGGCGGTGATCCGGTACCGGGTGGTGCAGTAGCGCACGACGCTGGCCGCGATGGCGAGCGCGCCCGCCCCGATCCCCCAGTAGCCGCCCGAGCCGTGTGCCGAGCCGAACACCAGCAGCCCGATCAGCACCGGGAGCAGCCGGATCAGGTCGGTCACCGGCCGGACGACGAGGCTGCGCGGGCTCAGCCAGCGCCACTCCTGCCGCGCAGCTCCCGCCACCTGACCCGGCAGCTCCTGCCTCGCTGCGCCGGAGCTCGCGCCAGCGTCACTGACGTCGCTCACGTCGCGTCGCCGGGCAGCTGGCCGGTGGCCGCCGTCAGCTCCTCCAGCAGCCGGTCCGCGGTGGCCCGGTCCAGCCCGCGGATGTGCACCGGGCCGGCCGCCGACGCGGTGGTGGCGGTCACGTTGGCCAGGCCGAACAGCCGCTCGCCGAGCCACCGGTGACTGTCGATGGTCTGGATCCGGCTGATCGGCGCGATCCGCCAGTGCACCGATATCCAGCCCGTCCTGGTGTAGACGGCCTCGCCGGTGACCTCCCAGCGGTGCACCTGGTACCGCCACCGCGGCATGATCAGCACGTAGGCCACGGTGACGGCGGCGGTGACCGGGAGGACCAGCCACCAGACCACACTCAGCCCGGCGGCCGCGCCGATGATCGCCTCGATGCCCAGCAGCACCAGCCCGTCGGCCGCGGCGCGGGCCGTCCAGTAGCCGACCGCTCGCCGGCTGACCCGGTTCCCCGGGTCGCGCAGTCCGGGCAGCACCGCTAGCTGCCCTGCCGCCAGGAGTCGAGGTACTGCTGCTGGACCGCGGTCAGCGTGTCCACCTCGGTGCCGAGCGCGGCCAGTGCCAGCCCGGCGACCTGGGCGTCGATCGCCGCGGGGACCTCGTGCACGCCGGCCGCCGGGCTGGCCTCGCCGCTGGCCAGCCAGGCCAGCGCCAGCGCCTGCACGGCGAAGGACACGTCCATGGCGGCGGCCGGGTTGCCTTCCGCTGCGACCAGGTTGACAACCCGGCCCTCGGCCAGCAGCAGCAGGCGCCGACCGTCGTCCAGCACGTACTCGTCGGCCTGCGGGCGGACCGCCGGGTGCACCTCGGCAGCCAGGCCGGCCAGGGCCGCCACGTCGATCTCGACATTGAAGTGCCCGGCGTTGGCCAGGATCGCCCCGTCGCGCATGACCGCCAGGTGCTCAGCCCCGATCACGTCACGCGAGCCGGTCGCGGTGATGAACAGCTCGCCGGCCGGCGCCGCGGCGGCCATCGGCAGCACCCGGTAGCCCTGCATCACCGCCGCCAGCGCCCGCACCGGGTCCACCTCGGTCACGATGACCTGCGCGCCCAGGCCCCTGGCCCGCTCGGCGACGCCGCTGCCGCACGGCCCGAACCCGGCCACCACCACGGTCATGCCGGCCAGCAGCGTGTTGGTAGCGCGCAGGATGCCGTCCATGACCGACTGGCCGGTGCCGTAGGTGTGGTCGATGATCCGCCGGGTGGCCGAGGCGTGCGCCGCGACGACGGGGAAGGCCAGCGACCCGGCGGCGGCCATCCGGCGCAGCCGGGCCACCCCCGTGGAGGTCGCCTCGCAGCCGCCGCGCACTCCGGCGAGCAACTCGGGGCGGTCGGCGTGCAGCGTGTTGATCAGGTCGCCGCCGTCGTCGATGACCAGGTCGGGCCCGTCGTCGAGGGCACGGTGCAGGTGCTCGTAGTAGGTGCCGCGGCCGGCCCCGTACCGGGCGTAGACGCTGACCGCCGGATCAGCGGCCAGCGCGGCGGCGATGTCGTCCTGGGTGGACAGCGGGTTGGAGGCGGCCAGGGCAACCCGGCCGCCCCCGGCGGTCAGCAGCCGGACCAGCCCGGCCGTCTCGGCGGTGATATGCAGGCAGGCCGCGACGCCCAGGCCGCGGAACGGCTGCTGCCCGGCGACCATGCCGGCCAGCGCGGCCAGCACCGGCATGGACCGGTGCGCCCAGTCGATCCGGGGCTGGCCGGCGCCGGCCAGCCCCGGGTCGAGCACGTCCGAGGGCATCGTCAGCCGGCGTGCTCAGTAGCGGTAGTGATCGGCCTTGTACGGGCCGTCGACCGGCACGCCGATGTAGGCGGCCTGCTCCTTGGTCAGCGCGGTGAGCCGCGCGCCGAGGGCGTCCAGGTGCAGCCGGGCGACCTTCTCGTCCAGGTGCTTGGGCAGCACGTGCACGCCCAGCGGGTACTCCCCGGCCTTGGTGAACAGCTCAACCTGCGCGATCACCTGGTTGGTGAAGCTGTTGGACATCACGAAGCTGGGGTGACCGGTGGCGTTGCCCAGGTTCAGCAGCCGGCCCTCGGACAGGATGATCACCGCGTGGCCGTCCGGGAAGACCCACTCGTCCACCTGCGGCTTGATGTTCACCCGCTTGATGCCGGGCAGCCGGGCCAGGCCGGCCATGTCGATCTCGTTGTCGAAGTGGCCGATGTTGCCGACGATCGCCTGATGCTTCATCCGGCTCATGTGCTCGGCAGTGATGATGTGGAAGTTGCCGGTGGCGCTGACGAAGATGTCGGCCGTCTCGACCACGTCCTCGACCCGGGCCACCTGGAAGCCGTCCATGGCCGCCTGCAGGGCGCAGATCGGGTCGATCTCGGTGATGATCACCCGCGCGCCCTGGCCGCGCAGCGACTCGGCGCAGCCCTTGCCCACGTCGCCGTAGCCGCAGACCACCGCGACCTTGCCGCCGATGAGCACGTCGGTGGCCCGGTTGATGCCATCCACCAGCGAGTGGCGGCAGCCGTACTTGTTGTCGAACTTGGACTTGGTCACCGAGTCGTTGACGTTGATGGCCGGGAACCGCAGGGTGCCCGCCTTCGCCATCTCATACAGCCGGTGCACGCCGGTGGTGGTCTCCTCGGTGACGCCCTTGATGTGCTCGGCCTGCGTGGACCACTTCTTCGGGTCCGCCGCCAGCGAGCGCGCGATCACGCCCAGGAACACCCGCCACTCCTCGGCATCGTCATCCGCCGGGGCCGGCACGGCGCCGGCCGCCTCGAACTCGGCGCCCTTGTGCACCAGCATGGTGGCGTCGCCGCCGTCGTCCAGGATCATGTTCGGGCCGGGCTGGCCGGGCCAGGTGAGCGCCTGCTCGGTGCACCACCAGTACTCCTCCAGCGTCTCGCCCTTCCAGGCGAATACCGGGACGCCCTTCGGGTCCTCCGGCGTGCCGTCCGGCCCGACGGCGACGGCCGCGGCGGCGTGGTCCTGGGTGGAGAAGATGTTGCAGGACGCCCACCGGACCTGCGCCCCGAGCGCCACCAGCGTCTCGATCAGCACCGCAGTCTGCACCGTCATGTGCAGCGACCCGGTGATCCGCGCCCCGGTCAGCGGGCGCTGGTCCGCCCACTCGGCCCGGACGGCCATCAGGCCGGGCATCTCGTGCTCGGCCAGCCGGATCTCCCGGCGGCCGAAATCCGCGAGAGACAGGTCGGCGACCTTGAACGGAAGTGCTTCGGCGGACATGCGCGCTCCTCATCTGGATCAGGCTCCGGGCGGCGGCGGGTGCTGGCGAGCGGCCCCGGCACCCTCGACGGTACGGGACGCCCGCCGCCTCGCGCACGTCGTCACGGTTGTTCTTGACAAGAGAATGTTAGATTCACCCCATGCGGATCACGGAGGCGGCTCAGGCGCTGGGGACGTCAGCGCGGATGCTCCGGTACCGGGAGTCGCTGGGCCTGCTGCCGCCGGTACAGCAGCGGCGCCCGGCCCGCCGGGCGGCGCGCCGGCGGGCTCCGGCCGCGCAGCCGTCGGCACGCCCGGCCGCCGCGGCAGCCGGGCCTGGCCACCGGCAGTTCAGCGAGGACGACCTGGCCGCCGCGGCGCTCGGCCTGGCCGTCGAGCGGCGGTACGACATCAGCCCGGCGGCCCTGGCGTTCGGGGTGCGGGTGCTGGCCGACCCGCGGGTCCGCGCCGATGTGGCCGAGCTGGGCCGCCGGATCGGCCGGATCCCGGCACCTTCGGCCCGGGCCCTGGACTTTGAGCAGGAACGGGCGCTTCGCCTGCTGCGACTCGGCCAGCAGCGCCGGTGATCGGCGACAATGGTGGCGGACCAGCACGAGGCAAGCCGGCCGGCCGGCCAGATGATGCCGGGCCGGACGGCGCCGGCCCGGGCGGCTCGGATGGCGGAAGGAGGCCGGGGGTGAGCGTGCGCATCGCCGTCCTGGGCCCCCTGGAAGTCCGCAACGGGGCAGGCGACATGGTGCCGGTGGGCGGCGCCCGGCTGCGCAGCCTGCTGATCCGGCTGGCCATCAGCTGCGGCCGCCCGGTCTCTGTCGACCTGCTCGCCGACGACCTGTGGCCCGGCGGCGCGCCCGCCGACACCGCGAACGCGCTGCAGGCCCTGGTGTCCCGGCTCCGGGCGATCACCGGGCGCGAGGCCATCGAGTACGGGCCGGCCGGTTACCGGCTGGCCGTGCCCGGCGGCCAGGTGGATGCGGTGGTGTTCGAGGAGCTGGTCGGCGCCGGGCGGGCCGCGCTGGGCGACGGGGACCAGGCCCGCGGCGCGGCCCTGCTGCGGCAGGCGCTCGGGCTGTGGCGCGGGCCGGCGCTGGCCGACGTGGCCGACGTTCCGTTCGCTGCCGCGCCGGTCACCCGGCTGACCGAGCTGCGGCTGGCTGCCACCGAGGACCGGGTGGACGCGGAGCTGGCACTGGGCCGCGGCAGCGAGCTGGTGCACGAGCTGGAGGAGCTGGCCGCCGGGCACCCGCTGCGCGAGCGGCTGCGCGGGCAGCTGATGCGCGCCCTGCAGGCCGCGGGCCGGCAGGCGGATGCGCTGGCCGCCTATGAGTCGACCCGGCAGGTGCTGGCCGACGAGCTGGGCATTGACCCCTCCCCCGCGCTGGCCGCGGTGCACCTGGCCATCCTGCGCGGCGAGCCAGCCGGGCCCGCTGACCAGGCCAGCCCCGCCGCTCCGGGGCGACTGGCGGAGCAGCCCGGCCAGCCGGGCACGCCGCCCGCGGCGGCCCCGCCCGTCCCGGCCCGCCCGCGGGCGGCCCGCCGCCGGTCCAACCTGCCGGCGCAGCTGACCAGTTTCGTGGGCCGCGAAGACGAGCTGCGGCGGCTGGCCCGGCTGCTCACCGGCGCGCGGCTGGTCACGCTGACCGGCCCGGGCGGGGCCGGCAAGACCCGGCTGTCGGTCGAGACATCGGCCCGGCTGGCGGACGAGCTGGCCGGCGACCTGCCGGACGGCGTCTGGTTCGTGCCGCTGGCCGGCGTCCGCGACGCGCTGGACGTGCCGCAGGCCGTGCTGTCGGCCGTGGGTCGGTGGACGGCGGCTGGCTGGCCGACCCGGTCGAGGCGGCACGGCTGGCCGCCCTGCCGCCGCTGGACCGGCTGGCCGAGACGCTGGCGGCCCGGCGGCTGATCCTCGTCCTGGACAACTGCGAGCACGTGCTGGACGCGGTCGCGCAGCTCGCCGGGCGCGTCCTGGCCGACGCGCCCGGCGTGCGGATCCTGGCCACCAGCCGCGAGCCGCTGAGCATCACCGGGGAAGTGCTGTGCCCGGTCCCCTCGCTGACCCTGCCGGCCGAGGCGGCTGATGCACAGGAGGCGGGCAGCAGCTCGGCGGTCCGGCTGTTCGTCGACCGCGCGGCCGCGGTGCGGCCCGGCTTCGGGCTGGACGCCGCGAGCACGGGACCGGTCGTGCGCATCTGCCGCGCCCTCGACGGCATCCCGCTGGCCATCGAGCTGGCCGCCGCCCGGCTGCGGGCGCTGACCCCGGCGCAGGTGGCCGACCGGCTCGACGAC
This sequence comes from Streptosporangiaceae bacterium, assembly GCA_035763085.1. Lineage (GTDB taxonomy): Bacteria > Actinomycetota > Actinomycetes > Streptosporangiales > Streptosporangiaceae > DASUBV01. The sequence goes on from DASUBV010000389.1 coordinate 7,077, forward strand.
CGGTTCCGGCTGCTGTCGGTGGGCAGCCGGGACGCGATGCCGCGCCACCAGACGCTGCGCGCCATCGTGGACTGGAGCTGGGAACTGCTCGGTGACCGGGAGCGGGCGGTGCTGCGCCGGCTGTCGGTGTTCGCCGGCGGCGCCACCCCCGGCAGCGCCGAGTCGGTCTGCGCGCTGGGGGCTGACCCGGCCGACATCGTCGACGTGATCGCCTCGCTCGTGGACAAGTCCCTGGTCACGGCGACCGGCGAGCACGAGGTGCGGTACCGGCTGCTGGAGACGGTGCGCGCCTACGCGGCCGAGCGGCTAGCCGAGGCGCAGGAGGCCGGCGCGGCCACCGAGGCCCACACGCGGTACTTCCTCGACCTGGCCGAGCGGGCCGAGCCGGAACTGCGCGGCCGCGATCAGCTGCTGTGGCTGAACCGGCTCGGCGCCGAGCATGACAACTGCTCGGCCGCGCTCGGCCATGCGATCGCTCAGGGTGATGTCCGTACCGCGCTGCGCTTCATCGGGGCACTGACCTGGTTCTGGATCACCCGCGACTACGAGTCCGAGGCAGGCGAGTGGGCCACCGCCGTCCGCCAGCTGGCCGGGGACACCCCGCCGGAGGGACTGCAGGACGCCTATGCCATCTGCGAGCTGGTGTACCTGATGTCCAGGCTGCGGCCCGGCCTTCCTGACCCGGCCTCGATGGACGAGGTCATGGCCCGGATCATGCCGCTGATCAGCAGCAGCAGCCATCCGATGCTGGCCCTCGTCGGGCCGATCGCGGCCGTTATCACCGACCAGCCCGAGGATGCCCGCCGGGCCATCGCCGAGCTGGGCCGCCGGCCCGACCCCTGGCTGCGCGCGGCGGCTCTGCTGTTCAGCGGTCACCTGGCCATCCACGATGGCCGTATCGACGAGGCCGCAGCAAACCTGGCGGCCGGCTATGCCGCGTTCGAGGAGGTCGGGGACTGCTGGGGACTGATCGTCAGCCTGGGCGGCCAGGCCGAGGTGGCGCTAGCGCGCGGCCGGCCAGCCGAAGCCGTCGAGCTGCTGGAGCGCTCCCGCCAGCTCACCGCCAGCGGGCTGGCCGGCAACTTCGGCGAGATGATCAGCATCCCGCTGGGCCGGGCCCGGGCGCTGGCCGGCGACATCGAGGGCGGGCTGGCCGACCTGAAACACGGGGTGACCTTCGCCGAGCGCCTCGGCGAGCATGACGACGAGGCTCAGGGCTATGTGGAGATGAGCGAGGTCGCCCGCCGCGACGGCGACCTCGCGCTGGCCCGGTCGCTGCTGGACCGCGCGCTGGAGGTGATCGAGCCACTGCGGCTGCGGCCCGACATGCGCGGCGTCGCTGCCACGGCCTACAGCAAGGCCGGCTGCCTG
>DASUBV010000390.1:0-22153 GCA_035763085.1 Streptosporangiaceae bacterium
CGGCCGGCGTCGACGATGCGGCGCAGGAACCGGCGGGTCCGCTCGTCGCGCGGGCTGGCGAACAGCTCGGCGGGCGGGGCGTCCTCGACGATCGTGCCGTCCTCCAGGAAGCACACCCGGCCGGCGATGTCGCGCGCGAAGCCCATCTCGTGCGTGGCGATGAGCATGGTCATCCCGCCGGCGGCCAGCTCCCGGATCACGTCCAGTACCTCGGCGACCAGTTCGGGGTCCAGCGCGCTGGTGACCTCGTCCAGCAGCATGATCTGCGGGTGCATGGCCATCGCCCGGACGATGGCCACCCGCTGCTGCTGCCCGCCGGACAGCCGGTCGGGGTACTCGGCTTCCTTGTCCAGCAGGCCGAACCGGCCCAGCAGCTCCCGTGCCTGATCGCGGGCCTGATCTTTGGGGATGCCGAGCGCCTTGACCGGGGCCAGCGTGACGTTCTGCAGCACGTTCATATGCGGGAACAAGTTGAACGACTGGAAGACGATGCCGACCGCCCGCCGGACCAGGTTCTGGTCCACGCCGGGGACGGTCAGGTCCTGGCCGAACACGCTGATCCGGCCGGAGTTGATCGGCTCCAGCAGGTTGATGCAGCGCAGCAGGGTGGACTTGCCCGACCCGGAGGCCCCGATCAGGCAGATCACCTCGTGCGTGGCGACCGTCAGGTCGATGCCGCGCAGCACCTCGTTGTCGCCGAACGACTTGCGCAGCCCCTCGATCCGGACCGCCTCGCCGGCCGGGGCAGGCGCCGGCGGCGGGGCGGCCGGGCCGGAACCGGGCGCGGTCATGCTGTCGTCCCGGCCAGGCGGCGCCGCCGGTCGGCGTCGATGAGCCGGTCGGTGAACCGGGCCAGCGGGATGGTCAGGATCAGGAACAAGATCGCCGCCACGGTGAAGCTGGAGTAGTTGAACACCGTGCTGGCGAAGATCTGGGCCGCCTGGTTGGCCTCGATGGCACCCAGGACGCCGACCAGCGCGGTGTCCTTCTGCAGGCTGATGAAGTCGTTGAGCAGCGGCGGGATGATGTTGCGCACCGCCTGCGGCAGGATCACGTAGCGCAGCGTCGTGGCCTGTGACAGGCCCAGCGACCGGGCGGCCGCCACCTGACTGCGGTGCACCGAGTTGAGCCCGGCCCGGTACACCTCGCTGACGTAGGCCGAGTACGACAGCACGAGGGCGATGACCCCGTAGACGGCCAGCGGCTGGCTGGACACCACCGGCAGCCGCAGCGCCGGCAGGCCGAACCCGATCGCGTAAATGACCAGGATCAGCGGCACGCCGCGGAAGAGGTCGACGTAGATCAGCGCCAGCCCGCGCAGCGGGAACAGCACCGGGCTGGCCGACTGCCGGATCAGGGCCAGCACCAGCGCCAGCACCAGGATCAGCACCTCGGCGGCCAGGAACATCCGGATGTTGAGCCAGATGGCCTCGCCCACCGAGTAGTAGCCCTTCTTCGGGTTGCCGATGAACGACTCCCACAGGTCGTGCGGGTTGAAGAAGGTATGCCGGACCTGGGCGCTGCCCGGCGCCCGCCAGAAGATGACCACCAGCACGGCCAGCACGACCACGGTGCTGACCGTCGAGACGACGGTGGCCCGGGTGCCGCCGCCGGTGAACAGCCGCGGCCCGCGCCCGGTGCTGCCGAAGAGCGGAGCGCCAGGGCCCGTGCCCGCCTCGCCGGCGAGTTCGTCGCTCTTGCCACCTGCCATCGTCGCGGCTGCCTGCCCGTCCGCTCGCTGCCCTGCTGGCCCTGCTGGTCCCGCCGGCCGGCTAGGGCTGGATGACCGGGACGCTGAGGTAGGCCTGCAGGTACTTCTTCTGCAGGCCGGCCAGCGTGCCGTTGGACTTCAGCGTGGCAATCGCCTTGTTCACGCAGCTGACCAGCGGGTTGCCCAGGTGGAACAGCAGGCCGAAGTGCTCGCCGGTGCTCGGGAACCGGCCCACCATAACCGAGTTCTTGATCTCCGAGGAGGAGATGAACTGGGCCGTGGGCAGGTCAGTGACTAGCGCCGCGATCTGGTGAGTCTGCAGCGCCTGCTTGACGTCGTTGAGGGTCTGGAAGACCCTCGGCTGGTGCGCGGGCTGGATCTTGCTGGTGATGAAGGCCAGGCTGGTCGTCCCGATCTGATCCCCGAACACGTAGCCCTTGAGGTCAGCCGGGGCGTGCTTGGTGACAATCGGCGTCCCCTTCAGCGCCACCAGCGCCTGCTCCACGTCGTAGTAGCTGTCGGAGAAGGTCACCGCGGACGCGCGCTGCGGCGTGACGGAGATCTCGTTGGCGTCGAAGTCAAACTTCTTCGGGCCCGGTGCGTAGGAGGCGTTGAAGGGCTCGTAGGTCCAGTGCACCTGGCCCGGCGTGAAGCCCAGCTGCTTGGCGATGGCGTAGGTGACGGCGCTCTCGTAGCCCTTGCCGCTGGACGGGTTGTTGTTGATGAACCACGGCGGGTAGGCCGGCTTGTCGGTGGCCACCGTCAGGGCGCCCTTGGTGAACAGCATGCTCTGGATGGCCGAGTTCGAGCAGCTGCTCGCCGACCCGCTGGCCCCGCCCGAGGATGCGCTGCCCGAGGGCGCGCTGCTGCCGCACGCAGCCAGCCCGGCAGCGGCCAGCGCTGCCACGGCCGCAAGAGCCATCCGTCGCATCCCTATCCACCCCATGTCCCGTGCCCGGCACCCCGGCAGGCCCGCACTGTGCCCCTCGCGGGGATATCACAGGTAACGGGCCTGCCGGACGTGATCTGGTCAGATTATCTACGGGCAGCCTAGCGGCCGGGGCGGTCCCGGCACCCGGGACCGGCCTCCGCGCCAGGTCAGGCGGCTCGGCGCGGGCCCGGGGTCAGGCCCGCGGGCAGGCTGTCGCGGATCAGGCGGCCGGCGCCTTGCCGTGGATGTAGATGGGCGTGCCCTTGTTCGGCGCCGGGTCGACCCAGATCAGCTTGTGGAACCAGCCGGCGATGTCCATCGGGATCCGGACGCAGCCGTGCGAGGCCGGGTACAGCGGCACCGGGATGTCGCCGTGGATCGCGTACTCCTCGCCGATGAAGAACACCGGGTTGTACATGGTGCCGAGCGGCACCTTCATCCAGCCGCGCACGAAGATGTGCGCGCGGTAGTGCCCGTCCGGCGTGACGGCGAAGTGCCCGCAGCCGCCGCCGTTCGGCTCGCAGAAGTAGTACCGGCCGCCGGTCGACACGTGGCTGATCAGCTCGACCTGGTTGTGGTGGTAGAGGACCAGGACCTGGATGTTCTGGTTGACCTCGATCCGCCGGTTCGAGCCGCCGTTCGGGTTCCAGACCCTGGGCAGCCGCGGGTGCACCAGCTGGCGCTGCATGGCGAAGCCCACGTTGTTGGGGTGGTACTTGAGGCTCAGGCCCTGGACCTCCTTGAAGGCCCACACCGCCTCGAGGGTGTCCTGGCCGAACTTGCCGTCGACCGCGCCGGGGTAGTAGTGCAGCCGGCGCAGCCGCAGCTGCAGCCGGCTGACGACCCCGCCGTCCTCGCCGTAGTAGATGATGTGCTTGGTCGGCGCCCAGCCCGCCGGGGTGACGGCCTTCGCCTGCGCCCCCGACCGGGCCGCCCGGGCCAGCGCGCGCTGGCCGGCCGCCGTGTGCGCCGCCACCGCCCGGCCCGATGTCGCGGCCATCGCCGCGCCGGACAGGCCGGCCTGGCTCAGCACGGCGGCTCCGACCGCCGTCATCGCCCCCGCGCCGGCCAGCCACCGGCGAACAGACTGCCTCATTCGTGCTCCTCAGTAAGCGAAACTGCCCGCGCCGGGCTCCTGGCGCAGTTGCGGGCGTAGCCCGTCGCAGCCTGCGCAGGTTCGGCTATTCAAGTCTTGTTCGCATTTCTAGACGTTTAACCCTCACATTCGGTTGCAGGCGCGCCGATAGCTACCGCTTTGGTATGGCCCGCGGGCGGTGACCGATTCGGAACCACCCGCGGGCGGTGACCGTTATGGGTCGGCCTGCGGGCGGTGGCCGTTTCGGCCGACGCACAGCCGGTAACCGTTTCGGGCCGGCCCGCGGGCAGTAACCGTTGCGGGCCGGCCCGCGGGCGCTGACCGTTTCGTGCCGCCGGGCAGGCAGTAACCGTTTCGGCACGGCGCGCAGGCGGCGCGCCTGGGTCTCCCGGCTTTCCTCATGCGGAGTCAGCCGACCCTTATGCGGAATCAGCCGGCGCCCGTTTTGGTACGGCGCGCCACCGTCTTGGTGAAGCACGCCGGCGATGGCCGTCCTGGCCGGCTCTGAACCCGGATGGCCCGCCAGCCGTTTCCCGCAGTGGACGCGGCGCCGCGTGGCGCCCGGGCCCGGGCCGCCACGGCCGGGAGGACACCGCCGGAGGAGATGGGCGCACTATGAGCAACGGCCTGCTGGTCATCGTCGGCCTGGCCGTCGCCGCGGCCGGAGTGATCTTCGCGCTGCAGGGCTTCGGGGTGCTCGGCGGCAGCGTCATGTCCGGCAGCTCGCTGTGGGCCGTGCTGGGCCCGCTGATCGCGCTGGGCGGCCTGGTCCTGACCGGCGCGGGGCTGCGCCGGGGCCGCTCCGGCCTGCGCTAGCCGGGCCCGCCGGACCGCTGGCGGACGGCCCTGCGGGCGAGTGCCGGGCGGGCTAGCAGCCGTGTGTCCCACGCCACGCGGCCGCACGTGTGCCGGCTTCGGCGGCGGGTATCAACCGCTCATCATTCGCCGCGACGAACGCGACCGGGGGACCGGGGACCGGGCCAGGGAACGCCGCGCGGCTGGATCGGCGGGAAACCGGGGGGCCGTGGTGAGTGATGACGCGAGGACCAGTGGCGGTAGCTAACGGGCAGGTCGCCGACCTCCTCGACGACCTTGCCAAGCAGCTCGGCCTGCGCCTCAGGCGATCCAGGGGCCGCCTTCTGCTGGTCGGGGCGGACGGGTCACCCGTCGATACCTGGCGCGAGGACTACCCCTACCCGCGGCGCCTCGGCCGCCGCAGCTATGCGGAGCAGAAGCGGGCCCTGCAGATCGAGCTGCTCAAGATGCAGCGCTGGGTCAAGGACTCCGGCGAGCGGCTCATGATCGTTTTCGAGGGCCGGGACGCAGCCGGAAAGGGCGGGACGATCAAGCGGTTCACCGAGAACCTCAACCCCCGCGGCGCAAGGGTGGTCGCGCTGGAGAAGCCGACCGAGAAAGAGCAGACCGAGTGGTACCTGCAGCGGTATGTCGCTCACCTGCCCGCGGCCGGCGAGATCGTCATGTTCGACCGGTCCTGGTACAACCGCGCGGGCGTGGAGCGGGTGATGGGATTCTGCCGGCCCGACGAGTGCATGGAGTTCCTGCGCGAAGCGCCGGAGTTCGAGCGGATGCTGGGCCGGGACGGCATCACGCTGATCAAGTTCTGGTTCTCGGTGTCGCAGACCGAGCAGCTGCGGCGGTTCGTCAACCGGCAGACGGACCCGGTCAAGCAGTGGAAGCTGAGCCCGGTGGACCTCGCCTCGCTGGACAAGTGGGATGAGTACACCGAGGCCAAGGAGTCGATGTTCTTCTTCACCGACCTGGCCGACGCGCCGTGGACGGTCGTGAAGAGCAACGACAAGAAGCGGGCCCGGCTGGAGGCCATGCGCTTCGTGCTGGCCAGGATCCCGTACGCCGACCGGGACGACTCGGTCGTCGGCCGGCCGGACCCGATGATCGTCGGCCCGGCGCCGACGCTGTACGAGAGCGCCGAGCGGGCCAGCTAGCTGCGCTGCCCGGCGGGTTGCCAGGCGGGGTGCCCGGCGCGGCGGTGCCCGGCCCGGCTGGGTCAGCGCACGGGCCAGCCGGCGGCCAGCCGGATGTGCGGGCGGCTCAGCACGATCTGGCCGGCCGCCACCGGCAGCCGGGACCCGGGCGGGCAGGCGGTCAGGCACAGGTCGGCAGTTCCCGGCCGGCCGAGGCTGTCCCACGCCAGGACCCGGGCCGCCAGGTGCGCCGCCAGCGCCCGGCCGCCGCGGCCGTAGCCGCGCAGCACGATCTCGGCGGCCGGCTCGGTGCCCAGCCAGGTGCCGGTCAGGCCGCTGACGCCGAGCTGGCCGCGAGCAGAACCGCGGCTGGCCAGGCCGCCGTAGGGCAGCAGCGGGCCGGATGAGCTGCTGCCCGCGCCGGTTTCCATCAGCGTCAGCCGGTCCAGGCCCGGCTCGGTGAGGGTCAGCCACAGGTCCACGTCGCCCGGGTCCTCGCGGGCGAGGGCCCTGACCCCGGCGGGCACGTCGACGCCGGGCCCGGCCAGGGCCGCGGCCAGCGCGCCGCTATCGACCAGGTGCCCGTCGTCGGCCTGCACGAACAGGCCGGTGCCGTGGCCGACCGGGCGGAAGACCTCCGGGCCCGCGAAGGCCCCCGCCATCCGCACGAAACCGCACCGGAAGGCCGACATCGCGGTCCAGCAGTCGCCGCCGGAGTGCCGTTCCAGGCCGACCGACAGCTGGATCGACCGGACCGCCAGCGGCAGCACCAGCCGGCCGCCCTGGTCCAGCTGGTCCAGCCAGGCCGGGGCGATGTCCCAGGCGCCGGCGGTGACGATAATCCGGTCGAAGGGCGCCTCCGCCGGGACGCCGTACCCGCCATCGCCGGTCCGGGCCGCCACGGTGTCGTAGCCGGCCGCCGCCAGGCTCGCCTGAGCCCGGCCGACCAGCTCGTCGTCGATGTCGATGCTGACGACCCGGCCGCGGGGACCCACGATGTGCGCCATGACCGCCGCGTTGTAGCCGGTCCCGGTGCCGATCTCCAGGACCCGGTGCCCCGGCCGCAGCCCGAGCTGCTCCAGCATGATCGCCATCATCGCGGGCTGCGAGGACGAGCTGACCGGCAGGCCGTCGGCCCCGTACTTGATCACGAGCGCCTCGTCCTGGTAGGCCGCGGCGGGCTCGAGGCCGGGAACGAACAGGTGCCGGGGCACGGCCAGGAAGGCCGCCTGCACGGCCGGGCCGGGGATCCGCCCGCTGACGCGCAGCGCCTGGACCATCCGGGCGCGCGCAGCAGTGACCGGGTCCTGGCTGCCGGGCGCGTCCTGGCTGGCCGTGTCCAGGTTCATGTCCGGGCTGGCCGGGCCGTGGCCGGGCTCGTCGCGGCTGGGAGCGGATCCGCTAGCTGCAGCCATGCCAGGATCACCTCCCCCCTCCACCTTAGGGGCGCCGTCCAGCCCCAGACCGGGACAATCCCGGCAGGACGGCCCGCGCGGTTCTGGCGGGCGCCGCGTTGTCTGGACTGAGGAGCCTGCGACGAGGGAAGACGACGCGACCACGCGCCCGCCGGAACTGCGCAGTGTTAGTGGTGCGGTGAGCGGGAAGCCGGCGCAGGCGGCCGGAAGTCAGCCGCGGCGGCGGGCCACCGCGTACAGCGCGATCCCGGCGGCGACGCTGGCGTTGAGCGACTCCGCGCCAGTGATCGGGATCCGGGCCACCGCGTCACAGCGCTGGGTGATCAGCCGGGACAGCCCCCGGCCTTCCGCGCCGATCACCAGCACCAGCGGCGCGTCGGCCAGTTCCAGGTCCCCGATGTCGGCCGGGCCGCCGGCATCCAGGCCCACGACGAACAGGCCGGCCTGCTGGTAGGCGGCCAGCGCCTGGGCCAGGTTCGACGCCTGCGCGACCGGGACGCGGGCCAGGGCGCCGGCCGATGCCTTCCACGCCCCGGCGGTCACGCCGGCCGACCGGCGCACCGGGACCAGGACCCCGTGGCCGCCGAAGGCCGCCACGGAGCGGGCGACGGCGCCGAGGTTGCGCGGGTCGGTGACCCCGTCCAGCGCGACAATCAGCGGCTGCGCCGCGGCGGCCGCGGCCGCCGCGACGAGATCGCCGGGCGCCGCGTACGAGTACGGGGCGACCTTGAGGGCCAGGCCCTGGTGAATGGCGCCGCCGGTCATCCGGTCCAGCTCTGCCCGCCCGGCCTCGACAACAGGGATCCCGGTATCGGCCGCCAGCTTGACCGCCTCGCCGATCCGCTCGTCGGCGTCCAGCCGCGGCCCGACATGCAGGGCGGTGGCGGGCACCCGGGCGCGCAGCGACTCCAGCACCGCGTTGCGGCCGGCGATGATCTCGGCCGCGCTGCCCGCGCCGCGCGTCGTCGCGCCAGCTCGCGCCCCGGCGCCGGGCCGGCCCGGGTAGCCGGCCGCGCCCCGCCCGCCCCGGCGGTCGCCATCGCGGGACTCGCCGCCGCGGCCGCCGCGCGGGCTGTCGCCGCGGGCGGCGGCCCTGGCCTGGGCGGCAGCGCGGCGCTGCTTGGGGTGACCGGGTCGCATCTCGGCCGGCGGGGTCGGACCCTTGCCCTCCAGCTTGCGCTTGCCGTAGCCGCCGGTGCCAGCCCGGGGCTTGCCCGACTTGGTGCGGCCGCCCGGCCCCGGCCGGGACTGGCCGCCAGCCCGCCCGGTCATCGCTTCAGCTCCCAGCGCGGGCCGCGCGGGGTGTCCTCGACCATCACGCCGGCCTCCTGCAGCTGGTCCCTGATCGCGTCCGCCGCAGCGTAGTCCTTGCGCTGCCGGGCCGCCTGGCGCTGGTCAAGGGCCACGCTCACCAGCGCGTCCACAACCGGGCGCAGGTCATCGCCGGCCGCCCCGCCCCGGGCGGCCGCCCACGGCTCGGCCAGCGGGTCAAGGCCGAGGACGCCGAGCATGGCCCGGACCTCGGCCAGGTGCCGGCCGCTGCCGGCGGTGTCGCCGTCGGCCAGGGCGCTGTTGCCCAGCCGCACGGCCTCGTGCACCAGGGCCAGCGCCTGCGGCACGCCCAGGTCGTCATCCATGGCGGCCGCGAAGGCCGCCGGCACCGTGCTGGCCGGCCCGGTAGCGGCTGGCCGCGCGCCGGGGCTCTCCTCGCCGCCGACCGCGGCCGCCGGGCCCGCCGCAGGCTCGCCCGCCGCGGTGGCCACCAGCTCGGCGGCCCTGGTCACGAACCCCTCGATCCGCCGGTAGGCGGTGACCGCCTCGGACAGCGCCTCGGGCGAGTAGTTAATCTCCGAGCGGTAGTGCGCCTGCACCATGTAGTAGCGCAGTTCGGCCGGGTGCACCGTCAGGATCATGGAGTCGACGAGCAGTGAGTTGCCCAGCGACTTGCTCATCTTCTCGCCGCCGACCCGGACCAGGCCGTTGTGCACCCAGTAGCGGGCGAAGCCGTCGCCGGCCGCGCGGGACTGGGCCAGCTCGTTCTCGTGGTGCGGGAAGACCAGGTCGAGGCCGCCGCCGTGGATGTCGAAGGCGGGTCCGAGGTACTTGGTGGACATGGCCGAGCACTCCAGGTGCCAGCCTGGCCGGCCCGCTCCCCAGGGCGTCTCCCACCATGGCTCGCCCGGCCGGGCGCCCTTCCACAGCGCGAAGTCGCGGGGGTCGCGCTTGGCTCCGCCCTCGGCGTCGTCGGCGGCCATCATGTGCTCGGGCCGCTGACCGGACAGGCTGCCGTAGTCCGGCCATGAGCTCACGTCGAAGTACACGTCACCGCCGGCCGCGTAGGCGTGCCCGCCGTCGATCAGCCGCCGCATCAGCATGATCATCTCCGGCACGTGCCCGGTGGCCCGCGGCTCCACGTCGGGCGGCAGGCAGCCGAGCGCGTCATAGGCGCGGGTGAAGGCCCGCTGGTTCCGCTCGGCGACCGCCCACCAGCCGACGTCCTCGGCCGCCGCGACGCCCAGGATCTTGTCGTCGATGTCGGTCACGTTCCGGCAGAACGTCGTCGCGTACCCGGACGCCCGCAGCCAGCGGACCAGGACATCGAAGTTGACGCCGGAGCGGACGTGGCCGATTTGCGGCGGGGCCTGCACGGTGGCGCCGCACAGGTACAGCGAGACCTTCCCCGGCTGGAGCGGGGAGAACTCGCGCACCGAGCGCGCGGCGGTGTCGTACAAGCGCAATGTCACGCGACCAAGGCTACGGGATCGCCTGACCCCGGGGGCCACGCTCGGGAACCCCCGGGACCAGGGGTCCCGCCCGCGGAATCCCGGCTAATCCGGCGACCCAGTACCGCCGCCTCGTACGGCGGCACGGCCGCTTCCTGGCGCCAGCCCGCCCGGCCCGGCCGGAGCGCTAGCTGCGGGCAGCCCTGGCCCAGGTCCAGGCGTACTCCGGGTCCTCCGCCGCCCGGCCGGCCCGGGCCAGATGCAGCGGACGGAAGGTATCGATCATGACGGCGGTCTCGTCGGTGCTCGTGCGGCCCTGGTCCAGGCCGGCGATGACCGCCTCCACGGCGCCCGGCTGCGGGCCGTGCGTGAAGCCGGACGGATGCAGCGTGACCGAGCCGACGCCGACGCCCGAGCCCTTGCGGGCGGAGTAGTCGCCGCCCACGTAATACATCATCTCGTCGGAGTCGACGTTGTGATGGTTGTAGGGGATCGGCACCGCCTCGGGGTCGAAGTCCAGCGGCCGCGGGCAGAACGAGCAGATCACGAAGTTCGGCCCCTCGAAGGTCTGGTGCACCGGCGGCGGCGCGTGGGTGCGCTTCACGATCGGCTCGAAATCGGCGATGTTGAACGCGTACGGGTACAGGCAGCCATCCCAGCCCACCACGTCGAACGGGTGGAAGGCGTAGGTCAGCCGGGTCAGGCCGGCCCGGTTACGCACGATCACCGGCACGTCCTCCCCCTCGGCTAGCAGCGGGCCGTCCGGCCCGCGCAGGTCACGCTCGCTGTAGGGGGCGTGCTCCAGGAACTGCCCGAACTGGGACAGGTACCGGCGCGGCGGCCGGATGTGCCCGCTCGCCTCGACCACCAGCGCGCGCAGCGGCGGCGCGTCCTCGCCGGCGTGCTCCGGACCGGGCAGCCAGCGGTGAATAGTGCCGCGCGGCACGATGAGGTAGTCGCCGGCGGCGGCGTCGATCGAGCCGTAGACCGACTCCAGCCGGACCGACCCGGACCGCACATAGACCGCCTCGTCGCCGGTGGAGTTCCGGTACAGCTCCGAGGGGGCGTCAGCAGCCGCGATGTAGATCCTGATGTCGTCATTTCCCATCAGGAGCTGCCGGCCGAGAACCAGGTCGCCGCCGGACGGCAGCTCCTGGGTGCGGAAATGGCGCGGCAGCAGCGGGTGATTGGGCGCCAGGCCCAGGTCGCTCGCCACTCCGGCCGCCGTCTCGCCCGGCAGCTCCTCGCTCTTGACGATCGCGGTCGGCGGATGCACGTGGTACAGCAGCGAGGAGTCGGACACGAAGCCCTCCTCGCCCATCAGCTCCTCGGCGTACAGATTCCCGTCCGGGCCGCGGAAGCGGACGTGGCGCTTGCGGGGAATCTCGCCGGTCACCCGGTAGTAAGGCATGTCGGCTCCTTTGCCATCATGATCGCCGGGAATGGCCTACGCCGGTTATGGCCAACGGCTGTTAGGGTCGTTGGCCAGGCAGGGCTTTTGCCGGACCAGGCCTTTCCCCGGTCGCTGCCCGGTTTGGGCGTCAGTGTGACGGGAACGGCCCGGTTGCTGTCATTGTCCCAGGCCGGCTGTCCGGGGGCCACGGGGACGGTGCCGGCCGCCCGCGGGGAGCTCGCCAGCACGGACCGGCTGAGCACGGACCGACTGGCTCGCCCGCCGCGGACGCACCGGGGATGTGAGTCCCGGCAACGGACCGCAGGCGGGCCCGGCGCAAGCCGGTATCGCGCAGGGAAGGACGAGCGTGCCCCGATGAGCGATCACCCCTCACATCCGGGTCATCCGGCCACCGACGCGGCAGAACCCGGCCGGCTGCTCCGGCTGCTGGCCCTGGCCGCGGTGGGCGCCGGCGTACTGATCCTGGCCGCCGCCGCCTTCTTGTTCTCCTACCCGGGCATCCACGCCATAGCCCTGCACGCCGGGGTATCGGCGTCGCTGGCCCGCGGCTACCCGGTCATCTTCGACGCGATGCTGGTCATCGCGCTCGCGGCCGTGCTGTCGCTGCGCGGGGCGGGCGCGGTGAGCCGCTGCTACGCCTGGTTGTCGCTGCTCGTGCTGCTCGCCGCCGTGGCCGGCGCCAGCGCGCTGCACTCGGCCCGGGTCGTGATCCCGCACCGGCCCGCCGCCGTGACGGCCGCCGTCGTGCCCTGGGCACTGCTGCTGATCGGGTTCGGCCTGCTGCTGGCTATGCTGCGTCACGCCCGGATCAGCCGCGCCGCAGCGGCCGCCCGGAACGCGGCCGCGGACGCGGCACGGCCGGCTGGCCCGCCGATTGCAGCCCTGCCGCCGGGAACCCCCCAGCCCGGCGCGCCGGCCGGACCGCGGGCGCCAGCGACGCTGCCGCCGGGGAGTTTCCAGCACGGCCTCGCGCTGCCCGGCGGCGCACCGCTCCCGGCTCCGCCGGCGGCGACCGCCCCGCCTGCTCAGCCGGCCCCGGCCGAGCCGGTCCAGGCCGAGCCGGTCCAGGCCGAGCCGATCCAGGCTGCCCCGTCAGCCGCGTCGGACCACGCTGGGCTGGTACCCGCGGCGGGCCGGCACGCGGCCATGCCCGAGCCGCTGACCCAGACCAGCACGGCCAGCGCCGCGAACGGCATCGTGGCGATCCCGCCGCGCTCCGCGGATGGCCGGGCGTCAGGGCGCGATGGCGGCCAGCCGCCGGAGTCCGGCACGGGTTCGGAGGAGTCCGGCCATGGCCTTCCCAAGCGCGTCCCCGCCGCCAGCCTGGCCGGTGCCGCCGATGCAGGCCCGGGCCTGCCGCGCTGGACAACGGCACGCGCCGAGGCAGCACGCGGCTCGGAACTGGCCGGCCCGGAACTGGCCGGCCCGGAACTGGCCGACCCGGAACTGGCCGACCCGGAACTGGCCGACCCGGAACTGGCCGACCCGGAACTGGCTGGCACCGAACTCGCTGGCACCGAACTCGCCGGCACCGAACCGCCCGGTACCCAGCCTGGCGGCATCAAGCTGGCCGGCACCGAGCTTGGCGACCAGGAAATGACCGGCACCGAGCCATCCGGCACGGGGCACGCCGGCACCGAGCACGCCAGCTCAGCCGGGCCCTCCGGCGCTGGAAAGTCCGAGCCTCGGCCGTCTGGCGCTGGTAAGTCCGAGCCTCGGTCGTCCGACGCTGGAAAGTCCGGCGCCGTGCCATCCGACGCCGGGAAGGCTGACGCCGGGAGGCCTGACGCCGGGAGGCCTGACGCCGACCCGGCCGATGCCAGGCCCGCCGATGCCGCGAAGAATGACGCCGGGAAGGCTGACGCTGGGCCCTCCGGCAGCGGGCGTGCCCAGACCGCGGGTGCCGGTGAAGCGCCGGCAGCCGAATCCGGCACCCCGCAGGACGCCGGAACCCGCGTGGCTGCCAGCCCGGCGCCCGCCACTGCCGCTCCGCCCGCGTTCCACCGGATGTGGAGCTCGCCTACGCCGCCCGGCGACGACTCCGACGACTAGCGAGCGGCGACCATCGCGGTAGCGACGACTCCGGCGTTTAGCGAGCGCGAGCCGCGACCAGTGCGGTAGCGACGGCTGCGATGCCCTCGCCGCGCCCGGTCAGGCCCAGCCCGTCGGTGGTGGTGCCGGACAGGCTGACCGGCACGCCGCCGAGCGCCGCCGACATGGCTGCCTCGGCCTCTGCCCGGCGGGTAGCCAGCTTCGGCCGGTTGCCGATGACCTGGATCGCCACGTTGCCGATGACGAACCCGGCGCGGTCCAGGATGGCGACGGTCTCCTGCAGGAAGCGGGCACCCGCAGCGTGCGCGTACTCCGGCCGGCCGGTGCCGAAATGCTGACCCAGGTCGCCCAGGCCCGCCGCGGACAGCAGCGCGTCGCACGCGGCGTGGGCCGCGACATCGCCGTCGGAGTGACCGGCCAGGCCGGGCTCACCGGGCCACAGGAGGCCCGCAAGATACAGCGGCCTGCCAGCGGTCAGCGGGTGCACGTCTGTGCCCACGCCAACTCGCGGCAGGCCGCCGTTGTATGCCAGATCTGGTGACACGGACGTTCCCGGCGTGCGGGCGCGTGCGCTTAGTTGCCGAGAATCTCGTCGAGCAGGGCCTCGGCCTTGTCCTCGTTCGTCTTCTCCGCCAGTGCGAGCTCGCTGACCAGGATCTGCCGCGCCTTGGCGAGCATCCGCTTCTCGCCGGCCGACAGGCCGCGCTCGCGGTCCCTGCGCCACAGGTCACGAACGACCTCAGCCACCTTGTTCACGTCGCCTGAGGCGAGCTTCTCCAGGTTGGCCTTGTAGCGCCGGGACCAGTTGGTCGGCTCTTCGGTATACGGGGCGCGGAGCACTTCGAAGACGCGCTCCAGCCCTTCCTGCCCGACCACGTCCCGGACGCCGACTAGCTCGGCATTGTCCGCGGGGACACGCACAGTCAGGTCGCCCTTGTCGACCTTGAGCACGAGGTAAGTTCTATCCTCACCTTTGATCGAACGGGTCTCGATCTCCTCGATCCGAGCAGCCCCATGATGGGGGTAGACGACGGTGTCGCCGACCTTGAAAGACATGTGGCATGTACCCCTTCCGCTGCAGCTATCTTACCACGTCGAACAGGGGCGATTAGCCCGCGTTGACGGCAAAGATGCAGGTCAATGGCTCGATTAGCGGGCCGGATTTCAGCGCGCCGGGCGGGCTGGCGGCGCGCCGGCGCCGGCGGGCCGCGTGGTCAGCCCGGGCCGGGCGGCACGGCCGGGGCCGCAGGTGTGGCCGTATTCACCTGCCTGCGAGGTCCCGGACGGCCGCATCTGGGCTCATACTGAAAGAGGACGCTCGCTCTGGCCGGAGAGGTGCTCGTGAACCTTGGCGGCGAACCGGAACGGGATGACTTCGGCCTCCCGCCGGTCGACATCGAGATTCCCGACGATGCACGGGAACTCGATCGTGACGTGCAGGCGTACCGCAGGGAACAGCGCGCCGAGCGCCGCCGGCAGCGCCGGATGCGCCTGCATGGCCCGCTCACCAGGGACGGAGTCGTCCTGCCGCTGCTGGCCAGCTGCCTGGTCCTGGCCCTGATCGCCGGGACCCTGCTGACCGTCTTCACCGCGGGCCCTGGCGGCGAGGTGCCCAGCCCGGGCCGGTCGGTGGCCGGCGGCCAGCGCGGCGCCACGGGCGGCCAGTCGGTCGGCCCGTCGAGCAAGTCCGCCGACTCCCCCGCCGCCGTCCCGACCAGCATGCAGTTGCCCAAGGGAACCGTCCGCGTCGGCGGGGCCCAGGCCAGTCTCCAGTCGCTGCGCCGCTCGGTGCTTGCCCTCATCCCCGCCACCTGCCACTGCGCGGGGCTGGTGCAGCGCCTGCGGCAGCAGGCACAGGCGAACGGGGTCCGGTACTTCCTGGTCGGCGGCGGCCTGCTGGAGTCGGCCCGGCAGCTGAAGGCGCAGGCACCACAGCGGGCCATCGTGACCGACTCGGCCAGCATCCTGGTCAAGGCCTACATGCCGGTGCTGGACTCGCGGCCGGTGGCGCTGCTGGTCAAACCGGACGGCAGCGTGTCGGAGGTCAGTCCGCTGCCGGCGGGCTTCCGGCTGAGCAACCAGCTGCACGCCCTCGCCACGGCCCCGGCGGCTGGGCCCGCCTCGCCGCCGGCCAGTACTTCCGCGCCGGCCGGCAGTTCCGCCCCGTCCGGCTAGCCGCCCGCTACGGCCGTGCGAGCCGGCGAGGTGCCGGCGCGCCGCCTGGCCTGAGGAACTTGCGATGCGGAAACGCGGCGCCTCCCGGGCACCACCCCGCAGGCGAGCCGGCAAACCCAGCGCGAATGCCGCAATGACCGGGCCGGCGCGCCGCGGGCTGTGCGCGGAGACTACGCTTTCCGACGTCCCGGCGACATTGCACCGGGGACGTCCCGGGCACAACCGTCGAGGGGAGCACTCCTGTGTTCTGGAGCAGCCGGGTGAGCGCGCCGCGCCGCCTGCTGATTGTCGCGGCCGCGGCCCTGATTGCGGCGCTGGCGGCCGGCTGCGAGGCCGGCAACGGCGCCCCGACGCTGAACTGGCATCAGCCGACGGAGGGGGCCGGCACCGAGGTGCACGGCATCTCCGTCCGGAACGTGTTCGTGCTGGGCGCGCCGCTGGACTCGACACTGGACGCCGGCGAGTCGACCAGCCTGTTCTTCGCGCTGGTGAACAACAACCCCACGCCCGACCGGCTGGTCAGCATCCAGGCGCCCGGCAGCGCCAGCTCGGTGACCATCCCCGCTGGCGGCATCCCGCTGGGCACCCAGCAGGCCGTCCTGCTGACCGGCCCGCGGCCGCGCGCGGTACTGACGAACCTGACCCGCGACCTGACCAACGGCGGCTACGTCACGCTGACCATGAACTTCCAGAACGCCGGCAGTGTCACGATGCGCGTCCCGGTGGTGGCCACGACCGACAGCTTCGGCACGTTCTCGCCCGCGCCGTCGCCGACGCCGACGACCACGGCGAAGAAGAAGCACCACGGCGCGAACCCCACGGTGTCACCCGCTGCCAGCACCACCCCCTGAGGCGAGCGGGCAGAACGCAGCACCCTTTACTAGTGACCAAAGGGTCACGTATTCTGGCCGTGGTGGATGACAACGACCGCGTGTTCAAGGCCCTGGCCGACCCGACCCGGCGCCGCCTGCTGGACCGCCTGTTCGAGCGGGACGGCCGCACGCTGACCGAACTCGAGGCCGACGTCGAGATGACCCGGTTCGGCGTCATGAAGCACCTGCGGGTGCTGGAGGAAGCCGGGCTCGTGGTCACCCGCAGGTCAGGCCGGGAGAAGCTGCATTTCCTCAACCCCGTCCCGATCCGGCTGATCCACGACCGGTGGATCGACAAGTTCACCGCGGGCCCGGCCGCCGCCCTCATCAACCTGAAGCAGGCCCTGGAGGACGAGGGCGCCCGGCGGCCGGGGCAGCCCTGAGCAAGCAGCGGCTGGCCGGCAGGCAACGCCCGTCAGCGGCCGGTCAGGTGACCGGCTCGAACTTGTAGCCCAGGCCGCGCACGGTCACGATGTGCGCGGGGTTGGCCGGGTCTACCTCGACCTTGGCCCGCAGCCGCTTGACGTGCACGTCCAGGGTCTTGGTGTCGCCGACATAGTCCGACCCCCAGACCCGGTCGATGAGCTGCATCCGGGTCAGCACCCGGCCGGCGTTGCGGAGCAGGAACTCCAGCAGCTCGAACTCCTTGAGCGGCAGCTGGACCTGGGCATTGCGCACGGTCACGACGTGCCGCTCGATATCCATCCGCACCGGGCCTGACTCCATCACCGAGGCCACGCGCTCCTCGGTGTCGCCCCGGCGGCGCAGCACGGCCCGGATCCGGGCGACGAGCTCGCGGGAGGAGAACGGCTTGGTCACGTAGTCATCCGCGCCCAGTTCCAGGCCGACCACCTTGTCGATCTCGCTGTCCTTGGCGGTCAGCATGATGACCGGGACGTTGGACCGCTCGCGCAGGCTCCGGCAGACCTCGCTGCCCGGCAGGCCGGGAAGCATGAGGTCCAGCAGCACCAGGTCGGCGCCGGTCCGGTCGAAGGTCTCGATCGCATCGGGCCCGGTCGGGCAGACCGCTACCTCGAAGCCCTCCTTGCGCAGCATGTAGGACAGCGCGTCACTGAACGATTCCTCGTCCTCGACCACGAGCACCCGAGTCACTTGACTGCCTCCCTGGCAGGTCGCGCTGCTTGTTGGCCCTTGCCGCCCGGCCGCGGTGCGCTGGTTCGCAGCGGCAGCCGCAGGGTGAAAGTTGATCCGGCGCCTTCCTTGCTCCACACCGTGACCGTGCCCGCGTGGGCAGCGATGACGTGCTTCACGATGGCCAGGCCCAGCCCGGTCCCGCCGGTTGCCCGCGAGCGCGCGGGATCGACCCGGTAGAACCGCTCGAAGATGCGCTCCAGGTCGCGCTCGGGAATGCCGATGCCCTGGTCCGCGACGCTGATCTCGGCGGTGTAGTCACCGGCCCGCCGGGTGGAGACCAGCACCCGGGTGTGATCCGGGCTGTAGGCGACGGCGTTCTCCAGCAGGTTGCGCAGCGCTGTCACCATCAGGTCCTCATCACCCAGGATGACCAGGCCGTGCTCGCCGCTGGCGGTCAGCTCGATGCCGCGGGCGTTGGCCTTCATCCGGCACCGGTCCAGCGCCTCGGCCACCACGGTGTCCAGCTCGAGGGGGCTGGGATCGGGCACCGGCTCGGCCGCCTGGATCCGGGACAGCATGATCAGGTCCTGCACGAGGTCGGTCAGCCGGGAGGCTTCCTGGCGCATCCGGCCGGCGAAGCGCAGCACCGCCTCGGGGTCGTGCACCGCGTCCTCGACCGTCTCGGCCAGCAGGGCCAGCGCGCCCACCGGGGTCTTCAGCTCGTGGCTGATGTTGGCCACGAAGTCCCGGCGTACTTCCTCGACGCGGCGGCTCTCGGTCTGGTCCTCGGCCAGCAGCAGCACCAGGCCGCCATCGCCCACCGCCGCACCCAGGGAGGCCACCCGCACCGCGAAGCTCGTCGTCCGGCCGTTGGACTTGCTGGTGGACACCTCGATCTCGCCCTCGCGGACCTTGCCGTCCCGGCGGACCTTCCTGGCCAGTGCGGCCAGTTCACCGACGGCCAGCTCATCGCCGTCGACCAGGCCGAAGGACCGGGCGGCAGCGCTGGCCGACAGCACCCGGTCCTGGTTGTCCAGCACCACGGCGGACGACGACAGCACGGCCAGGACCGCCGCGACGCCGACCGGCAGGGTGTGTGACTCCTCGCCGGGCTCGTCTGGCGCCGGCTGACCTGCCGCCTGCGGCTGCCCATGATTGACCGGAGGCCTGGCGGGTCCGGATGCGGGCGCGGCTGAATTCACCGTCATGTCCACGATTCGATCGTATGCGGGCGGGCAGCCGGAGCGCACCGGGCGGGGACCTGCGACCAGCGGTTCTTCGCGAAATGTTCACGGTAACGACAGCCGCCGTCCATGTTCGGTCTGCCCGGCGGCCACCGGCCGGCCGCTGCTTTGCCGCTATCTGGCCAGCTTCGGCCGGATTAGCGGCGCCCGGAACGCATGCCCGGCAGCCGCCCTGCCGGCCGTCGCCCGCAGCCGCCGGCTCCCGCCGGGTCGGCCGGTCACTGCCGGCGGAAGGCCGGCCGGGCGTGCCCGCGCTAGCGGCCCTGGTTGGCGACAGCGGCGGCCGCCTCCGCCGCGGCCGCCGGATCCAGGTAGCGCCCGCCGGGAACCACCGGCCGGAACCTGTCGTCCAGCTCGTAGACCAGCGGGATGCCGGTCGGGATGTTCAGCTCGGCGATCTCGGCGTCGCCGATCTCGTCCAGGTGCTTGACCAGGGCGCGTATCGAGTTGCCGTGGGCCACGACCAGGACCGTCTGCCCGGCCGCCAGCGCCGGGATGATCGTGTCCTGCCAGTACGGCAGCAGGCGGGCAACGACGTCCTTCAGGCACTCGGTGCGCGGCATCAGGTCGTCGGGCAGCACCGCGTACCGGGGGTCGCGCACCGGGGAGGTCGGGTCATCGTCGGCCAGCGGGGGCGGCGGCACGTCATAGGACCGGCGCCACAGCATGAACTGCTCGTCCCCGTACTGCCGGCGGGTCTGCGCCTTGTCCTGGCCCTGCAGGGCGCCGTAATGACGCTCGTTGAGCCGCCAGGAGCGCTGCACCGGCAGCCACAGCAGGCCGGCCGACTCCAGCGCCAGGTGAGCTGTCTGAATTGCCCTGGTCAGCACCGATGTGTGCACGACATCGGGCCGCAGGCCAGCCTCGGCCAGCATGGCACCGCCGCGCCGGGCCTCAGCCGCCCCGGAATCCGACAAGCCGACGTCCACCCAGCCCGTGAACAGGCCCTTGGCATTCCACTCGCTCTCGCCGTGGCGAAGCAGCACCAGCGCGCTCATGGCCCCTGAGCCTAGTGCCCGCCGCCGCCCGGCCGGACCGCGATCCCGGCCGCCCGGGCAGGTGCCGCCGGGGCGGGGAACATGCGGGCCCGGTCCGGGGTTGCCCCCACCGGAGGTGTATGCCCGTGCTGCCACGGTTTCCGCGCCGGATCGCCACTGTCAGCATGCACACATCCCCGCTGGAGCAGCCGGGCACCGGCGATGCGGGCGGCCTGAATGTCTACGTGGTCGAGGTGGCCAGGCGGCTGGCGGCCCGCGGCGTGGAGGTCGACATCTTCACCCGGGCCGTGTCGCGGCAGCAGCCCCCGGCTGTCGAGCTTGCCCCCGGCGTCCTGGTCCGCCACCTGCCCGCGGGCCCGTTCGAAGACCTCGACAAAACGGACCTGCCGGGCCAGCTCTGCCAGTTCACCTTCGAGTTGCTGCGTGCCGAGGCGGCGCACACACCCGGCCGGTATGACCTGATTCACGGGCATTACTGGCTGTCCGGGCAGGTCGGGGTGGTGGCCAAGGGCCGGTGGGGAGTCCCGCTGGTGCAGTCCATGCACACTCTCGGCAAGGTCAAGAACGCGGCGCTGGCGGCGGGCGACACCCTGGAGCCGGCGGTCCGGCTGCGCGGCGAGTCCGAGGTCATCTCGGCCGCCGACCGGCTGATCGCCAACACCGACGACGAGGCCGGTCAGCTCATTTCCGGCTACGGCGCCCAGCCCGGCCAGGTCAGCGTCATCAACCCGGGGGTGAACCTCTCGGTCTTCCGGCCCGGCTCCCAGCGCCTGGCCCGCAAGCGGCTCGGCCTGCCGCGGGACGGCATCGTGCTGGTGTTCGCCGGCCGCGTGCAGCCGCTCAAGGCGCCCGACATGGTGCTGCACGCCGCGGCACGGCTGGTCGCCGACGACCCGGCCCTGGCCAGCCGGCTCACCATCGCGTTCGTTGGCGGCCCGAGCGGCACCGGGCGGGCCGACCCGGACAGCCTGACCGAGCTGGCCCGGCGCCTGGGCCTGGCCGGCCTGGTCCGCCTGGAGCCACCGTGCCCGCAGCCGGAGCTGGCCGACTGGTATCGCGCGGCCAGCATCGTCATGGTGCCGTCGCACTCCGAGTCCTTCGGCCTGGTCGCGGTCGAGGCGCAGGCGTGCGGCACGCCCGTGGTGGCAGCCGCCGTCGGCGGGCTGCGTACCGCCGTCCGGGACGGCGTATCGGGAATCCTGGTCGACTCCCGCGACCCGGACCGGTACGCCCGCGCCATCCGGGAGCTGATTGCCGCGCCCCAGGTCCTGGCCCGGCTGTCACGCGGCGCCCGCCAGCATGCGTCCCGGTTCGGCTGGTCGGCGACGGCGGACCGGCTGCTGGATCTCTATAGTGCCGTGATGAGCGAATCCGCAGCTGCGGTCGACGCATGACCCCGGCCCGCGATCCGGGCCAGGCGCTGGCGGCGGCGCTGACCAGCCTGGACCTGGAGTTCGAGCAGCCCCGGCCCGGAGCCTGCCTGGTCTCGCTGCGCGGCGAGCACAAGCTCGCCACCATGACCTGGCTGATCGCCGGGGCGCATAGCCTGCACGTCGAGGCCTTCTTCTGCCGCCAGCCGGACGAGAACCACGCCGCCTTCTACCGGTTCCTGCTGGAGCGCGGCGGCCGGATGTACGGGGTCCACTTCGCCCTCGACCCGGCCGGGGATGTCTACCTCGTCGGGCGGCTGCCGCTCACGTCGATCAGCACCGAGGAAGTCGACCGGCTGCTGGGCTGCGTGCTCAGCTACTCCGACGAGAACTTCGACCAGGCCCTGATGCTGGGCTTTGCCACCTCGATCCGCAAGGAGTACGCCTGGCGCGTCAAGCGCGGTGAGAGCCTGGCCAACCTGCGCGCCTTCACCCGGCTGACCAGCGCCGCCGATGGCAGTGCCGGCGGCCCCCGGCTGCTCGCCGGCAGCTAGCGGGCGGCCGGGCAGTGTTGCCCAGGGATCATCCCCTGGAACCCCAGTCGACAGGCCGACAGCATTGCCCAGGGACCGCCCCTGCAACCCCGTCAGCGGGCCGGGCAGCACTGCCCAGAGCCGCATGCAACCCGCGCCGGCGGGCCGGGCTGCATTGGCCTGGACCGCGCCCCCTGCAACCCCCAGTCGGCGGGCCCGGCAGTAGTGCGCAGGAGGCCGCCCCTGCGACCCCCAGCCGGGGCTACGCAGGGCGCGAGCGGTCAGGACTTGACCAGACGCGAGATGGCCTCGGCCGCCTCCCGCACCTTGGCCTGGGCGTCCGGGCCGCCCTCCTCGATGGCCTCGGTAACGCAGTGCCCGAGATGGTCTTCGAGCAGGCCGATGGCGACCGCCTGCAGGGCACGCGTGGCCGCGGATATCTGGGTCAGCACGTCTATGCAGTAGGTGTCCTGCTCAACCATCCGCTGCAGGCCCCGTACCTGACCTTCAATCCGCCGCAGCCGCTTGAGGTAGGCGTCCTTGTCCTGCGTGTATCCGCGCATGTCATGACGGTACACGCC
>DASUBV010000391.1:0-17823 GCA_035763085.1 Streptosporangiaceae bacterium
GACGGGATGGTTTGGCACCTCGATGTCGGCTCGTCGCATCCTGGGGCCGGAGCAGGTCCCAAGGGTTGGGCTGTTCGCCCATTAAAGCGGTACGCGAGCTGGGTTTAGAACGTCGTGAGACAGTTCGGTCCCTATCCGCTGCGCGCGCAGGAGTCTTGAGAGGGGCTGTCCCTAGTACGAGAGGACCGGGACGGACAAACCTCTGGTGTGCCAGTTGTTCTGCCAAGAGCACGGCTGGTTGGCTACGTTTGGAAGGGATAACCGCTGAAAGCATCTAAGCGGGAAGCTCGCCTCAAGATTAGGACTCCCTCAGGGTTAACCTGGTAAGGCCCCCAGCTAGACGACTGGGTTGATAGGCCGGAGGTGGAAGCACGGCAACGTGTGCAGCTGACCGGTACTAATAGGCCGAGTGGCTTGGCTTCTACTCACAATCTTTGTAAGCGTCCACTGTGCGGTTCTCGAGATGCGGTCGGGATCCGTGAGCAGCCTGGAAGAACTCCAGGAGGCTTTCGGATTGACGACATCTCCATAGAGTTTCGGTGGCCATGGCGAAGGGGAAACACCCGGTCCCATTCCGAACCCGGAAGTTAAGCCCTTCAGCGCCGATGGTACTGCGCGGGAAGCCGCGTGGGAGAGTAGGACGCCGCCGGACATCTTCCTCTGAGGGCCGCTGCCGATACCGGTAGCGGCCCTCAGTGCGTATTACCCAGTGCTCTATTACCCATCGTTACGAGCCCAGTTCGCTCCGGGCCCGCCATGCACCGTGCCGTCCGCCTGCGTTGCCAGGAGCGGACGGAGACCGGTGTGCTGGTGATGCCGGTCGCGGTCAGGGGGCTGCTGGCTGGTGCCCGACCAGGTGCTGTCCTTTGGCAGACTGGATCGGCTGAGGCACAGGCCCGACTGCAGTTCAGGGCTGAGCATGTGAACGTTCCTGCCGTTGCCGCGGCGGATGAGCCAGTTGGAGGACTCCCGATGACAGGGAAGGCACGCGGACCTGCGGGTCCCGGCTCGCCGCATGATCGCGGCGGCCGCGGAGGCGCTGGTCGTGGGCCAGGCGGCGGCTCGGCCTACCGGGGCGGAGCCGACCGGGCGGGCGGGTCCGGCAAATCCGGCTCGCGTTCCGCTGATGCAGACTCGCGCGGCAGCGGCGACGCTGCGCGCGGTGCTGGCGTGCGTGGCGCCGGCGGGCGTTCCGGCGGTACTGGCGGAGGCTCTCGCGGTCCGGGAGCGCGCACAGGCGGTCCTGGCGGGCGGCCTGGTGGTCCCGGGGCGGGCTCACGCGGAGATTTCGGCGGACGCCGCGGAGACTTCGGCGGGCGCGGAGTCCGGAACTCTCCAGACGACCGGCAGGGTGGCGCTGGCGGTCCGGGCCGGGGCGGCCGTGACGGCAGCGCGCGCCCTGGCGAAAGGCGCGGCGGCTCATGGAGCCGGCGCGCGAGCGACCGGGACAGCACGGCGGGCAGCTGGTCGGCTGGCCGGCCGGGACGCCCCGGCGGCCCGTCTCGCCGCGTCGGCTCCGATGACGTGAACCCTGCTGGTCGGCCGCAGCGCGAATCGGGCTACCGGAACGACCGCGACGGCGGGGACCGGGGCGGGTTCCGCGGCAGCCGCGACGATGAGCGTGGCCCGGCTCGCTCCGGTTCCGGTCAGCGCCGTGGCGACCGATATGGCGACGATCGATACGGCAAGGACACGCACCGCGAGGACAGGTACGGCGGCAGCCGTCCAGGCGACCGCGGGCGCGATGACGGCGGGAACCGGGCCGGCGGATACCGGGGCCGGGGATCCGGGAGCGACCGCGACTCCGGATCGCGGGGTTCTGGCGGGCGGGACTATGGCGCCCGGCGCCCGGCGGGCGGCGATCGCCGATTCGGGGCGGGCAGCAGCCGGCCTGACGCGAGCCGGTACGGAGCCGGTCCCCGCGATGCGTCGCGGCGGCCCGGCGGCCGGGCCGAGGCGGGCCGCGCCGGATCCGGGCGTGACTGGCAAGGCGGGCCCGGACAGCGAGACGAGCGCGAGACGCGCGATCGGCGTGGCGGTCATGACCAGGATGATTACGGGCGGGATCGTCCTCGCTCCGGTGGCTACAGCCGAGGCCGCGGCTCGGATCGTCCCGGCGGCTCCGGACAGGACCGCCGTCCCGACCGTTCCGGTGGCTACAGCCGCGATCGTGGTTCTGATCGCCCCGGCGGCTACCGCTCCGGCCGCGACCGCGGCCCGGGCGGGACTGGCGGCTACGGCCGGGACACCGGCGCTGATCGTCCCGGCGGCTACGGACGAGACCGGGACCGCAGTCCGGGCAGGAGCGGCAGCTCCGGGCGTGACCGTGGCTCGGAGCGCTCCGGTGGTTACGGACGGGACCGCGGGCCAGAGCGCTCCGGTGGTTACGGACGGGACCGGGGTTCAGAGCGTCCCGGTGGCTACGGACGGGACCGCGATCGCGGTCCCGGCGGGACTGGCCGTTACGAGCGCAGCCGGGACTCTGACCGCCCGGCGGATTACGAGCGTGACCGCCGCCCCGGTCGTTCTGGCGGCTATCAGCGTGACCGCGGCCTCCGGGACTCGGGCGGCTACGGCCGGGGCGGTGCTGGAGCCGATGGCGGCTACCGGCCCCGAGGCGGCCCGGCCCGCGCGGGGGACCGGTCACGCGGACCACACGGCGGCACGCACGACGCACGGCCCTACCGCGACCGCGGAAGCAGCGGGCCGGGCCCGCGCGGCGGCTTCAGCGGCCGCGACGGCGGTGGGCGCGACAGCGGTAACCGGACGCGCGACGGCGGGCTGATCCGCATCCCGGACAGCATCACCGCCGAACAGCTGGATCCGGAGGCGCTGGACGAGCTGCGCACCCTGCCCGGCGACCTGGCCGAGGTCGTGGCCCGCTACCTGGTCGCCGCTGGCCAGGAAGAGGACACCGACCGCGCCTACCAGTACGCGGTCGCGGCCCGGGAGCTGGCGGCCAGGGTCGGCATCGTCCGCGAGACCTGCGCGATCGCCGCCTACCAGGCTGGCAAGTGGTCCGATGCGCTGGCCGAGTTCCGGGCCGCGCGGCGGCTCACCGGCCGGTCGAGCTACCTGCCCCTGATGGCAGACTGTGAGCGCGGCCTGGGCCGCCTGGACCGGGCGCTGGAGATAGTCACCGGCCCGGAGGCTCGCGCGGCTGACCGGGCGACGCAACTTGAGCTGCGCATTGTCGAGTCGGGCATCCGCCGCGACCAGGGCCTGCCCGAGGCGGCCGTGGTGGCGCTTCAGGTGCCTGAGCTCACGAGCCGACGCAGCGGGGCCGGGCAGGCGCGGCTGTCTTACGCCTACGCCGATGCCCTGCTGGAGGCCGGGCGTGAGGAGGAGGCGCGGGAGTGGTTCACCCGCGCGGCCGCTGCCGACCGCTCCGGCGAGACCGACGCCGCCGACCGGGTCGAGGAACTGGACGACGTCCTGTTCGAGGACCTGGAAGACGGCGACTCAGAGGATCCTGACCGGGACGACGCGGACCTGGAGGACGTCGACCCGGAGGATTCCGGTCAGGACGACGATGACCCGGACGCTGAGGATCCGCAGGACGCTGGCCTGCCCGACGATGACCTGGTGGACGAGGACCTGGACGAGGCAGAACTCGCCCGCATGGACCTGGGTGCCGCTGACCATGCCCGCGGCGGCCCCGCCCCCGACAGCGAGCCCGGTGAGCACGAGCAGCACGACGCGACCGAGGAGCCCGATGAGGGCTGAGCGCCAGTGCGGTGCCGCCCTGGCACCGGCGCCCGCTTGCACCGCGCGGGCAGCTGGTCAGGCCTGGTCGGTCTTGTTCAGCCAGTGCAGGATGCCGGCCACGTTGGCGGTCGGGCCGGCGATCCGGTCGTACTTGGCCGCCAGCTCCGGATCCGCGCCGGCGGCCAGCACCGCATAGCGCTCGCGCGTCCGCTCGGCTACCATCGCCGCCGCGTGGTCCAGGTCCATGCCCGCGCTGCGGGCCCGCCGGGTCTCAGCCACCCAGAGGTTGATCTCTTCCGCCGACCGCTCCAGGGTCTGCGCGACCTCGGAGACCGGGCCGAAGTGGCTGAACAGCAGCCGGGCGGGCCGCAGCGCCGCGAACGTGCGCAGCGACTCCAGCGCCACCGCCAGGTCGAAGTCCGGCGGCGGGGTAGCCGGCCGCATGTCGCCGGTCTCCTGGATGTAGATCCCTGCCGCGTCGCCGACGTACAGGTCGCCGCTGACGGAGTCGACCAGGCCGACGTGATGCCGGGCGTGGCCGGGGGAGTAGTGGCTCTCCAGGCGCCGCCCGCCGCCCAGGTCGACCACGCCGGTCCGCTCGACGGCCCGGATCCGCTCCGCCGGCGTGGGCGCCAGCCGCCCGAACAGCCCGTCCAGCTCATCGCCGTACACCATCCGCGCGCTGGCCATCAGCCGGGACGGGTCGGCCAGGTGCCGCGCGCCCAGCTCGTGCACGACCACCTCAGCGCCGGGAAACATCTGCGCGATGTCGCCGGTGCCGCCCGCATGGTCGAGGTGGATGTGGGTGACGACCACCGTTGCCAGGTCGCCGGATCCCACCCCGAGCGCCGCGAGTGCGTCACGGACGACCGGTGCCGACGGCGCCGTTCCCGTCTCGACCAGGCACGGCCGGTCACCGCGGATAAGGTAGCCCGCCGTGATGCCCTCGTAGCCGGCCATCCGGGTGTCGATCTGGAACACCTCGTGGCCCAGATCGGTGATGACATCGGCCGGGGGCACGGCGGACACAGCAGTCTCAGCGTCGCTCATGAGGACATGCTCCCGGGTTGGCGCGCGGCCGGAGATTCAGCCCTGAGCGAACGTGCGGATGACCAGCCCGGTTCGCGGTTTTGGCCCGAAAGATGTGGACTTGCGCGGGACGATCCGGCCCATTGCGGCCACCTCATACACGTCCGCGGCGGTCATCGGGGAGCACAGCACCGCCGTCGTGCCCGGAGCCGCCGCCGCGGCGCGGAGCGCCGTCTGCGGGTCATGAATGACCCGCACGGTCGCCTCGTCGTCGGGCATCTCCCAGACCCGGGCCATCAGCAGGTCCTGCAGTACCGCGGCCGGCAGCCGCTCCCACAGCCCCGCCGGCCGGCCCGCCATGGCCTCGGCCAGCTGCGCGGGGTCCGGGTCGGTTAGCAGGGCCGCGCGGCCGTGCCCGGCGACCAGGAACGCCACGCCCTGCCGTCCGGCCGCGTCCAGCTCGCGGAGAGCGGTGGCCAGGTCCCCGGTCCCGCCAGGCAGCTCGCGGACCGTGAACGCGCTCTGTGCCAGCCCGACCGCCCGGGCGGCGTCCAGGCCGGGGATGACCCGGTGGATCGCCCCGACGTGCGGCGGGTAGGCGGCCGAGTCGACCAGCAGGGCCAGTCCGAAGTCCCACGGCCCGTCGCCGTCGCCGGCCTGCCGCCGCCGTTCCTGCAGCTGCAGGTAGGCGGCGTAGCGGTGATGGCCGTCGGCGATCAGCGCGGTCCGCGGCGCCAGGTCGGCGGCGATCTCGGCTAGTTCCGCGGGCCCGGTGATGGCCCACAGCCGGTGCCGGATCCCGTCCGCCGTCCTCGCCTCCGCCAGTGGCGGCCGGGTGGCGGCCGCCTCGGTGACGATCCGGGTCGCGGCTCCCGGCTGGCCCGGGTCCGCGCCGGGGCCCGCCAGGGCGTCCGGGTCAGCCAGCCCGTCGCTGGCCTTGGCCGCCCCGTCGTACAGCAGGAAGATCGGCTCCAGGTTGGCCTGGGTCGCCTCCATCAGCAGCCGGCGCCCGGTCACCGGGCCCGGTGCCACCGCCTCATGCGGCTGGACGATCCCGGCCTCGCGCGGGACCAGCCGGACGGCCCCGATCAGGCCCCGCTGCAGCAGCCCCGGCAGACCGCCCTGCGCGGGCGTCAGCTGCTCGTACACATACAGGGCTGGCTGGCTGTCGGGGACCAGGACGGCGCCGGCCAGCCAGTCGCCCAGGCTGTCGGCGGCATCCTGCCAGGGGGTGCCCGGCTGCCCGGCCGGATGGCGCGGCCGGATGATCCGCACGATGTTGTGCGGGTCGGCGGCCAGCAACTGGTCCTCGTTATCGCCCGCGATGACGTCGTACGGTGGAGAGGTGACCTCGGCGAGCCCGCTCACCCGGTCCTGGGAGTAGCGGACGCCACGGAACGGCGCCAGCTCGAGGCCGGGAGTTCCCTGGCCCGCTGGCGGATGGCTGGACGGAAGGATCTGCACGTATGTCTGAAGCCTCAGATGGCGGCCGCGATTCCCGACCGGCGCAGGAGGTCGCTGCCGAACAAGACACGCAGAACCCCGCTAATCCGTCAAACACCAGCTCAAACGGGCAGCCAGCGCCCGGTGAACCGCCCGCGAAATCTGGCCCCGCCGACGACGACGGCGACACCTACGGGCTGTACCAGCGCGGCCTGCAGCTGCTGAAGCGCGGGTCCGCCGCGGCCGCCGCCCAGCTGCTGGGCCGCGCCGCGGCCGCCGAGCCAGGCTCCCGCAGCATCCGGGAGGCGCTGGCCCGCGCTCAGTTCGACGCCGGCCAGTACGCCGCCGCGGCCGGCAATTTCCGGCTGATCGTGGAGGCCAGCCCGGCCGACGACTACGCCCAGTTCGGCCTCGGCCTGGCCCTGGCCCGTACCGGCGATCACGGCGGCGCCGCCGAGCACCTGGCGCTGGCCGCTGCCATGCGCCCGAACCTGCGGCACTACACCGACGCCCTGCGCAGCGTCCGTGCCACACTGAGCGCGCGGAACCGCCTCAGGGAGGACAGTTCGGATTGACCCCTCACGAAACGGCCGGCCCGGCAGCAGGCCCGCCGGCTGACCCGGCCAGCGCCGGGCAGGACACGCCCCGGGCCAGCTCCGGCCCGCTCGCCGCGACCTACGATGCCGCGCTCCTGGACCTGGACGGCGTGGTCTACCTCGGCGGCAAGGCCATTCCCGGCGCGGCCGAGGCCCTCGGCGAGGCGGCGCAGGCCGGGATGCGGCTCGCCTACGTCACCAACAACGCCTCGCGCTCCCCGTCAGCCATCGCCCATCAGCTGACCAGCCTCGGCGTGCCGGCCAGCCCCGCCGACATCGTCACCTCCGCGCAGGCGGCCGCCCGGCTGCTGGCGGAGCGGCTGCCGGCCGGCTCGCCGGTGCTGGTGGCCGGCGGCATCGGGCTGCGCCTGGCGCTGCGCGAGCGCGGCCTGCGGCCGGTCTCGGTCGCCGCCGAGCGCCCGGTGGCCGTGGTGCAGGGCTTCGCGTCCGACATCGGCTACAGCCTGCTCACCGAGGCCGCGCTGGCCATCCGGGCCGGCGCGCTCTACGTGGCGTCTAACGCCGACGCGACCATGCCGTCGCCGCGTGGCCTGCAGCCGGGCAACGGGTCGCTGATCGCGCTGCTGGCCACCGCGACCGGGCAGCGGCCCGAGGTGGCCGGCAAGCCCGAGCCGCCGCTGCATGCCGAGGCGGTGCAGCGGACCGGCGCCGCCCGCCCGCTGGTCGTCGGCGACCGGCTGGACACCGACATCGAGGGCGCCGTCCGGGCCGGCACCGACAGCCTGCTGGTGCTGACCGGCGTCACCGGCCCGGCCGAGGCGCTGCTCGCCCCGCCCGGCCAGCGGCCCGCCTACCTGGCCGCAGGCCTGAGCGGCCTGCTGTCCGCCCACCCGGGCGTGACCGCCGAGGCCGGCGGCGGCTTCAGCTGCGGTGGCTGGACGGCCCGCCGCGAGGCAGACTCCGGCAAGCTCAGCCTGTCCGGCTCCGGCGACCCGCTGGATGGCCTGCGCGCCCTGTGCGGGGCTGCCTGGTCCGGTCCGGCGCTCAGCCCCGAGCAGGCCGCTGACGCCGTCCAGGGCCTCGACCTGCCATCATGACCGGCCGCCGGCCAGTGCTGGCGGGGCCGGCGAGCCAGCCGCCCCGTACATGCAGCAGTCCGGATCGCCGTTCCGCTGGGAACAGCAATCCGGACTGCCGCTAGCGGCCGCCCTTACGCGGCGACCGGCGCCGCCGAGCGCGCGGGCTCCAGCGCCCGCTCCAGCACCTCGCGGACATCGCTGACCGCATGCACCTGCAGGGCGGCGCGGACATTCTCCGGCACGTCCTCCAGGTCGGGCTCGTTCCGCTTGGGGATGAGCACCGTGGTGATCCCGGCGCGGTGCGCGGCCAGCAGCTTCTGCTTCACGCCGCCGATCGGCAGCACCCGGCCGGTCAGCGACACCTCACCGGTCATGGCCACGTCGGACCGGACCAGCCGCCCCGACAGCAGCGAGGCCAGCGCGGTCGTCATGGTGACCCCGGCGCTCGGCCCGTCCTTGGGCACCGCGCCGGCCGGCACGTGGACGTGCACGCCGCGGTCCTTCAGGTCGGCGACCGGCAGTTCCAGCTCCGCGCCGTGCGAGCGCAGGTAGGACAGGGCGATCTGGGCCGACTCCTTCATCACGTCACCGAGCTGACCGGTGAGCGTGACCCCGGTGCTGCCGGTCTCCGGGTCGGCCAGCGACGCCTCGATGAACAGCACGTCGCCGCCGGTCCCGGTCACGGCCAGGCCCGTCGCCACGCCCGGCACGGCGGTCCGGTCGGCCGACTCCGGCGTGTGCCGCGGGTGGCCGAGGTAGTCGTGCAGGTCGTCCCCGCCGACGGTGACCGGCAGGCTCACCCCGCCGGTGGCCACCTTGGCCGCGATCTTCCGCAGCACCCGGCCGATGCTCCGCTCCAGCGCGCGCACCCCGGCCTCGCGGGTGTACTCCGAGGCCAGCAGGTGCAGGGCAGCGTCGGTCACGGTGACGTCGGCGGCCTCCAGGCCCGCCCGCTCGAGCTGGCGGGGCAGCAGGTGGCCGCGGGCGATGGTGACCTTCTCATCCTCGGTGTAGCCATCGAGGCTGATCAGCTCCATGCGGTCCAGCAGCGGCTCGGGGATCGTCTCGAGCATGTTGGCCGTGGCGATGAACAGCACATCCGACAGGTC
This sequence comes from Streptosporangiaceae bacterium, assembly GCA_035763085.1. Lineage (GTDB taxonomy): Bacteria > Actinomycetota > Actinomycetes > Streptosporangiales > Streptosporangiaceae > DASUBV01. The sequence continues at coordinate 8,926 of DASUBV010000391.1, forward strand.
GAGTTCGACCTCGAGGTAGTGGTCGCGGAACGTGTGGTTCTGCGCCGGGTCCAGCACCTCCAGCAGGGCGGCCGTCGGGTCGCCGCGGTAGTCGGCGCCGAGCTTGTCGACCTCGTCCAGCAGGATCACCGGGTTCATCGACCCGGCCTCGCGGACGGCGCGGACAATACGGCCCGGCAGCGCGCCGACGTAGGTACGCCGGTGCCCGCGGATCTCGGCCTCGTCCCGGACGCCGCCCAGGGCGACCCGGGCGAACTTGCGGCCCATGGCGCGCGCCACCGACTCGCCGAGCGAGGTCTTGCCCACGCCGGGCGGCCCGGCCAGCGCCAGCACCGCGCCGCTGCGCCGCCCGCCGACCAGGGTCAGGCCCTTGTCGGCACGCCGCTTGCGGACCGCCAGGTACTCCACGATCCGGTCCTTGACGTCGTCCAGGCCGGCGTGGTCGGCGTCCAGCACGGCACGCGCAGCGCCGACGTCATAGGCGTCGTCGGTGGTGGTGTTCCACGGCATCTCGAGGACGGTGTCCAGCCAGGTGCGGATCCAGCCCGCCTCGGGCGACTGGTCGGAGCCCCGCTCCAGCTTGGCCGCCTCCTTCAGGGCTGCCTCGCGGACCTTGTCGGGCAGGTCGGCGGCCTCGATGCGGGCCCGGTAGTCCTCCTCCTCGGAGGCGGGCTCGCCGTCCAGGCCGGCCAGCTCCTTGCGGATGGCCGCGAGCTGCTGGCGCAGCAGGAACTCGCGCTGCTGGCGCTCCATGCCATCGCGGACGTCGTTCTGGATGGTCTCGGCCACGTCCAGCTCGGCGAGCTGGTCACGGGCCCAGCCGGTCAGCAGTTCCAGGCGCTGCTCGGGGTCGATCGTCTCCAGCAGCTGCTGACGCTGCTCCAGCGACAGGTACGACGCGTACCCGGCGCTGTCGGCCAGCGCCGAGGGATCGGTGATCCGCTGCAGCGCGTCGACGACCTGCCAGGCGCCTCGCTTCTGCAGGATCGTGGCCGCCAGGGTGCGGTACTCGCGGGCCAGCTCGTTGGCGCGCTCGCTGGCCGGGGGCTCGGTGATGATCGTGCCCTGCACCCAGAGGGCGTTGCCGGGGCCGACCGTGCCGGAGCCGATCCGGACCCGGGACACGCCGCGGATCACTGCCGCGGGCTCGCCGCTGGGCAGCCGGCCAACCTGCTCGATCGAGCCCAGCGTGCCGGTGGCGGAGTACTTGCCGTTCAGGCGCAGGACTAGCAGCACCTGCGGCTTGGTTTCTGGCTTGTCGGGGGCCGACGCATCCAGCCGCGCCGCCTCGATCGCCGCGCGGACCTCCGTGCCGGAGGTGTCCAGCGGGACGACCATGGTGGGCAGCACGATGGTGTCATCCAGCGGCAGCACCGGCAGCGAGAGGGTCTCGGGCATCGCGCTCACTTCCTGTGAGTCCGGTTTACTTGATTACACAACTACAAGCAGACCGGCCCCTCGTTTGTTCCGCCTCTTGTTCGCGCTCCGCGTACGCGGAAGACTAAAGGTAGTCGATATTTATTTGAATATTAGTTCGATAACAGGCCGCCGACCTGGAGGGCTAATGGGCCCGGCAGCTACCGCCAGGATTGCCGGGCATTGACTGGACTGTCCGAGGTAGGGCATACGGTCGGCTTGTGCCTGTCAAGGTTGGCGAGATCATCGCTCTGCTGGAACGCGATGGCTGGCTCCTGAAGCGTGTCAGCGGCTCCCACCGGCATTACTCACATCCGCAGAAGCCCGGTCTGGTGACCGTGGCAGGCAAGACGAGCGCTACCTTGAAACCCGGCACTGAGGCGAGCATCCTGAAGCAAGCGGGCTTGAGAAAGGAGCGGCCGTGACCGGGTATGTGGTCGTGTTCGAAGGCGACGATGAATCCGGCTACTCGGCGTACTCCCCTGACCTGCCGGGCGTGGTAGCGGCGGGCGCTACGCGCCAGGAGACCGAGTCGCTCATGGTCGCGGCCATGGCCGAGCACATAGAGCTGCTCCGCCAGTCGGGTCGCCCGGTCCCTGCGCCTGCTCAGGCTGCCGACGTGGTCATTCTCGACCCGGCGGCGGCATAGCCAGGTCGGCCGCTCAGCGCACGGGGTCGCGCTAGCCCATGGGGTAGCGGCGCAGGCCGACGGCATACTCGCAGCCCGCGGCCAGGCCCAGGTAGCCGGCCATGTTGCGGAGGAACTCGTCTGGGTCGAAGTCGTTGCCCAGGCCCTCGATGTAGGCGCGGTGCTCCTTGAGCGAGGCGATCCCGGCATCGATGGTGTCGGTCACGTCCACGAAGTAGTTCGGCGTGCCGGTGGCCGCCACGTAGGCGTCCCGGATGGTGTCGCAGCGCGGTCCGGCGTCAGGGAACACCCACTCGTTGGCCGCATCGCGGCAGGCGTCCAGGACAGTCAGGCCGACGGCCCGGTGGTCGGCGTGGTTGACCGGCCCCTCCTCGCCCCAGGTCAGGTCGAAGCTCATCGTGATGACGACCTCGGGGCGCAGCCGCCGGAACGCGGCGGCCAGGTCACGGCGCAGCGGGATTCCGTACTCGACCAGACCGTCGGCGTGATCCAGGAACTGCACGTCGGTGACCCCGACGAGCGCGGCGCCGCGCATCTCCTCCTCGACCCGCAGCGGCCCGACGGTGGCCGGGTCCATGCCCGCGATGCCGGCCTCGCCCCGGGTGGCCAGGACGTAGGACACCTGCTTGCCCTGCCGGGTCCAGCGCGCGACCGCCGCGGCCGCGCCGTACTCCAGGTCATCGGGGTGGGCCACGACGGCGACGGCGCGCTCCCAGTCCTCGGGCATCGCCCGCAGTGACGGCGCTGGCTCGGTCATCTGTTCCTCCTGCCTCGGCTGATCCCCGTACGACCGCGATCGGCTCACCACCGCGATCGGCTCGCGGCGGCGGTCAGGTCACCACCGGGCGAGACCGCGGCCGTGCCACCGATCATGACTGCAGACTAACGGCGCCGCAGCGCCCGGCGGCCTTGACGCAGCGTAGGCTGCCGCCGTGTCTTCCGGCCAGACCGTGCCCGTGACGGCGGCGGCGCTCCCTCGCGTCGCCGCGACCAGGTACGTCACGCCGTTGCGCGAAGGCGGCTCGCTGCCGGCGGTGATGGAAGCCGACGACCTCGGCACCTACGTGGTCAAGTTCCGCGGTGCCGGCCAGGGTCCCAAGGCGCTGATCGCGGAGGTGATCAGCGGGCAGCTGGCCCGCGGCCTCGGGCTGGCCGTTCCCGAGCTGGTCACCATCGAGGTGGATCCGGCGATGGCGCCCGGCGAGCCCGACCAGGAGATCCAGGACCTGCTGCGGGCCAGCGGCGGGCTGAACCTGGGGGTGGACTTCCTGCCCGGCGCACTGGACTTCGACGCGGCCCGCGCCGAGGTGGCCGGCGGGCTCGCTGGCCGCATCCTGTGGCTCGACGCACTGGTCGGCAACGCCGACCGGTCCTGGCGCAACCCCAACATGCTGTTCTGGCACGGCGTCCTCTACCTCATCGATCACGGCGCGACGCTCACCTTCCAGCATCGCTGGGAGAGCGCAGCCGCCGCCATGACCCGGCCCTACGACGCCGACGACCACGCCCTGATCGGCTGCCATCCGCGGCTGGACGAGGCCGACGCCGAGCTGGCCGGCCGGGTCACCGAGGACCTGCTGCAGGCGGCCGCCGCGGCGGTGCCCGACGAGTGGCTCGGCGCCGAGGCGGGCCTGGCCACCCCGGCCGACCTGCGCGCCGCCTATGTTGCGCTACTGCTGGGCCGCCTGCGGGCGCGGGAGGCGTGGCTGCCGCCGCTGCGCGAGGCCGCGGCCAGGGGCGGCGGGGAGCGGCTGCCGCGCGCGGCGCGAGCCGCGCGGCCGGGCTGGCTGACGGGCTCGCCGTCGCGCCGTCCGGGGGCACCGTCATGACCGGGACGGGCGGCAGCGCCGCGGCGAGGACTGCCGGGGACGGCGGCACCGCAGCGGGTGGCAGCCCGGCCGGAGGCGCAGGGACGCCCGGCGGCGCAAAGGCGGCCGGAGGCGCGGACCAGGCGGAGCAGCAGGCCTTCGAGTACGCGGTGCTGCGCGTCGTGCCGCGGGTCGACCGCGGCGAGGTGATGAATGCCGGGATCCTGCTGTACTGCCGCCCGCTGCGCTACCTGGGCGCCCGGGTCGCGCTGGACACCGGCCTGCTGCTGGCCATGGACCCGGCCGCCGACGTGAGTGGCGTGCAGCGCACCCTGGACGCCATCGCCGACCTGTGCATCGCGCCAGCCGGCGCGGGCACTTCGGCTGGAGTGACGGGCGGCGCCCGGGGACGGGGCAGCGCTGAGGAGCCAGGCAGCGGCGAGGAGCCGCGCAGGGCAGCCTCCCCTGGCAAGCCCGGCGAGGAGCCTGGTGAGCCGGGGAAGGCCGGGCCAGCGCCCGGCCCGGAGCCCAGCCCGGCCGGTCAGGTGGACATCGGCCGCCGGTTCCGCTGGCTGACCGCGCCGCGCAGCACCGTGGTTCAGGCCGGCCCCGTCCACACCGGGCTCACCCGCGACCCCGACGCGGAGATCGACCGCCTGCTGCGGGCGCTGGTCCTGCGCCCTCGGTAAGCTGTGACGCCTGAAGAGCCCTAGGCCGCCGGCGCGCTTGCGGGCCCGCTGGCGACTCCTCGGCGGATGAGTTCGGGGCTGACTGCACCGGTGGCACCGGGCGAGGGGAAGCGGGCTGAATTGTGCGGACATCCGGAGAGCGCGCGGCGCTGAAGGTAGCCCTGCTGGGCTGCGGGGTGGTGGGATCTGCGGTCTACCGCCTGCTGACCGAGCAGTCGGCTGACCTGGAAGCCCGGGCCGGGGCCAGGCTGGACGTTGCCGGCATCGCGGTCCGCGACACCAGCCGGGCCCGCGGCATCGCCGTCCCGCCTGACCTGCTCACCACCGACGCTCAGGCCCTGGTCACCCGCCCCGACGTGGACATCGTCATCGAGCTGATCGGCGGCATCGAGCCGGCCCGCGCCCTGCTGCTGGCCGCGCTCAGCGCGGGCAAGTCCGTGGTCACCGCGAACAAGGCCCTGCTGGCCACCGACCGCGCGGCACTGCACGACGCCGCGCGCCAGGGCGGCGCCGACATTTACTACGAGGCCGCGGTGGCCGGGGCGATCCCGCTGCTGCGCCCGCTGCGCGAGTCGCTGGCCGGCGACGAGGTCCGCCGGGTCCTGGGCATCGTCAACGGGACGACCAACTACATCCTCGACCGGATGGATACCTCCGGCGCGGACTTCAGCACCGCTCTCGCCGAGGCCCAGGAACTCGGCTACGCCGAGGCTGACCCCACCGCCGACGTGGCCGGCTACGACGCGGCGGCGAAGGCCGCCATCCTGGCCAGCATCGCCTTCCACACCCAGGTCACCGCCGACGACGTGTACCGCGACGGCATCACCCGGGTAACCCCGGCCGACATCGCCAGCGCCCGGTCGCTGGGCTGCGTCGTCAAGCTGCTGGCCATCTGCGAGCGGTCTGACGGCGGCGTCTCGGCCCGGGTCTACCCGGCGATGATCCCGCAGGTGCACCCGCTGGCGGCGGTGCGCGGCGCCTACAACGCCGTGTTCGTGGAGGCCGAGTCGGCCGGCCGGCTGATGTTCTACGGCGCTGGCGCGGGCGGCCAGCCCACCGCCAGCGCCGTCCTCGGCGACATCGTCACCGTGGTGCGCAACCGGCTGGCCGGCCTGCGCGGGCCGGACGCCTCGACCTACGCGGCCCTGCCGCTGGTCCCCATCGGTGACGCGCTCACCCGGTACTACGTGCAGCTTGACGTGGCCGACCGGCCCGGCGTGCTGGCGCCCATCGCTGACGCATTCGCCCAGCAGGGCGTGTCGATCAAGGCGATGCGCCAGGAGGGCCGCGGGGCGGAGGCCAACCTGGTCATCGTGACGCACACGGCCCGTGAGGATGCGCTGGCCAAGACCGTCGCCACGCTCAGCGCGATGGCGGCCGTCCGGGCCGTGGACAGCGTCATGCGCGTGGAGGGGGAGGACGGCGAATGAGTCCCGCGGCAGCCCGGACCGGCCCGGGCCCCGGCAGCCAGGCCGGCGAGAGCGCGGAGCCCCGGCGTGCGACCACGCCGTGGCGCGGCGTCATCGAGGAGTACCGGCACCGGCTCCCGGTAACCGACCGCACCCCGGTGTTCTCGCTCGGGGAGGGCGGCACCCCGCTGCTGCCCGCGCCCGCCCTCACCTCGCGCACCGGCTGCGAGGTGTACCTGAAGGTCGAGGGCGTCAACCCGACCGGCTCGTTCAAGGATCGCGGCATGACCGTCGCCGTCAGCCTGGCCGCCCAGCGCGGGGCCAAGACGGTGATGTGCGCGTCGACCGGCAACACCAGCGCCAGCGCCGCCGCCTATGCCGCGCGGGCCGGGCTGGCCTGCGCGGTCCTGGTGCCGCGCGGGCACATCGCGCGCGGCAAGCTGGCCCAGGCGCTGGTGCACGGCGCGCTGCTGCTGCAGGTGGACGGCAACTTCGACGACTGCCTGGAACTGGTGCGCAAGCTGTCGGCGCAGTACCCGGTCGCCATCGTCAACTCGGTCAACCCCGACCGCCTGCAAGGCCAGAAGACCGCCGCGTTCGAGATCGTCGACGCCCTCGGTGATGCTCCCGACGTGCACTGCCTGCCCGTCGGCAACGCCGGCAACATCGCGGCCTACTGGCTCGGCTACCGCGAGTACGCCGACGGTGGCCAGGCCAGCCGGGCACCCCGGATGCTCGGCTTTCAGGCCGCGGGGGCGGCGCCCATTGTCCGCGGTGAGCCGGTGCCCAGCCCGGTCACCGTGGCCACCGCGATCCGGATCGGCAACCCTGCCTCCTGGCGGCTGGCCGAGGCCGCCCGCGATGAGTCCGGCGGGCTGATTGACGCGGTCACCGACGACCAGATCCTGGCCGCCTACCGGCTGCTGGCCCGCGAGACAGGCGTGTTCTGCGAGCCTGCGTCGGCGGCCGGGGTGGCCGGCCTGCTCATGGCCTGCGAGGACGGCGTCGTCGCGCGTGGCTCGGTGGTCGTGTGCACTATCACCGGGCACGGCCTGAAGGATCCCGACGCCGCCGTCGACGGAGCGCCGGCCGCCGTGATCGTGCCGCCCGATCCCGCCGCGGCGGCCAGCGCCCTGGGCCTGGCGTGAGCCGCTGGCCCCGGGAGCCGGTCACCGTCCGCGCCCCCGCGACCAGTGCCAACCTCGGCCCCGGCTTCGATTCCTTCGGCCTCGCCCTGGGCCTGCGCGACAGCGTCACCGCGCGGGTGACCGCCAGCGGGATCACCATCGAGGTCAACGGCGCAGGCGCCGAAACCGCCACTGCCGGGGAAAAGCACCTGGTGATCCGGGCCATGCGGACGGCCTTCGCGCGGATCGGCCAGCAACCGCCGGGCATCGCGCTGCTGTGCCAGAACGAGATACCCCAGGGCTTCGGCCTGGGTTCGTCGGCCGGCGCCATCGTGGCCGGCCTGCTGGCCGCTCGCGCGCTGGCCGGGCCCGCCGGGCCGGCCACGCTGCCCGATGACGCAGTGCTCCGGCTGGCCACCCGCATGGAGGGCCACCCGGACAACGTGGCGGCCTGCCTGGCCGGCGGGCTGACGATCGCCTGGGAGCCCGCGGGTGCCGGCGATGCCGGGAGTACCGGCGCCGGGGTGAGCACCCGGGTGCGGCCTGCCGGCGCGAGCCAGGGCGTCGCGGCCTGCGGCGGCGTCGGCCGGGCCGGGCCGGCCAGGGCCGCTCCGGCCAGCGCCGGGGCCGGGGCCGGCGGGGCCGGAGCCGCGCAGCCGGGCGCGGGCCGGCCGGGGCCGCGGGTCGCGCACCTGACGCCCCTGCCCGACGTCGCGACCGTCTTGTGCGTCCCGGAGACGCCCGTGCTGACCGCCATCGCCCGGCAGGCGCTGCCCGCCGAGGTCCCGCATGCGGCCGCCGCGGCCAACGCAGCCCGGACCGCGCTGCTGGTGACCGCCCTGACCAGCCAGCCGGACCTGCTGCTGGACGCCACCGAGGATTTCCTGCATCAGCACTACCGCGCGGCAGCCATGCCCGCCACCGCCGGCCTGATTGCGCGGCTGCGCGCAGCGGGCATCCCGGCCGTCGTATCCGGGGCCGGCCCGTCGGTACTGGCCTTCACCAGGTCCGGGATCCCGGCCGCTGCCGATGTCGCCGCCATCGCCGGCCGGGCCGACGCCGCCTGGCAGGTCAGCGCCCTGCCCGTCGACACCGCCGGAGCCACCGTCACCGCCGGCTGATCCGGGGCCAGGACGCTTTCCGCCCGCCGGATGGCTGCTTCGCGTCCGCTACCTTCTCGCCGGCCAGCTACTCGGCTAGCGGGCACTTCCACGCGCAGATCTACTTCACCAGGCGCGACGGCAGGTAGCGACTCATGGATGCCGGCCGGCCACGGCGGCCTCGATGACGGCGCCGGTGGCGAGCAGGAGCTCCTCGCTGCCGGGCGGGCCGATGAGCTGCAGGCTGGCCGGGAGGGAGTGGGCGGCGGGCACCGGCAGCGCGAGGGCCGGCAGGCCGGCCAGGTTGACCGGGGCGGTGCACCGGGTGTGCGCGACGGTGGTGGCCTCGGCCAGCGGCGGGGCGAAAGTGATCGTCGTCGGCATGGCGAGCAGGTCAGCGACCTGGAACAGCTGGGCGAGGGCCTGCTGCCAGCTGTGCTGGAATGCGCGCCCGGCACCGGCCTGCTCGCGGGTCACCTTCGCCGCCTCGGTCAGCCGCTCGCGGACCTGGCCGCCGAGCCGGCGCCGGGCCGGCTCCTCCAGCAGCCAGTGATCGGCGACCGCCGCCTCGGCGTCCATGATCGAGTAGGTGGCGCCCAGCGCCTCGCGCCAGCGGTTCAGGTCCAGGCTGGTCACCGGGATCCCGGCCTGGACGAGGGCCTCGTCGACGGCCGATTCGATGCGCGGGTCGGCGGTGACG
>DASUBV010000392.1:0-5510 GCA_035763085.1 Streptosporangiaceae bacterium
CTCCGTCATCGGCGGGTTGGCGGCGGTGCTGGCGGCCGGGCTGCCGGCCGCCGCGGCCCTGCCCTACGTGATCGCCTCGGCGATCATCCACGTGGGCTATGAGCTGGCGCTGTGGAACGCCTACCGGATGGGCGCGTTCAATCAGGCCTATCCGATCGCGCGCGGCATCTCGCCGCTGGTCGTGGCGCTGGGCGCCTACCTGATCGCGGGCGAGCGGCTGTCCGGGCTGCCGCTGGCCGGGGTCCTCATCCTCGCTGCCGGCCTGATGAGCCTGGCCACGTCGTCGGGCAAGCTGGCCCGCAAGGACGCCCCGGCGGTCCTGGCCGCCGTGCTGACCGGGCTGACCATCGCCAGCTACACGATCGTGGACGGCCTCGGCGTCCGGGCCGCGCGCAACCCGCTCGGCTACGCCGGGCTGCTGTTCCTGATGATGGGGCCGGCCATCCCGGTCATCGCCCTGTTCTGCCGCCCGGCGAGCCGGCTCAAGGACCTGGGCGCGGCCGGCCGCGGGCTGCTGGCCGGCGTGCTGTCGATGGTGGCCTACGGCGTGGTGCTGTGGGTGCAGGTGCGCGCCCCGCTGGCCGAGGTAGCGGCGGTCCGGGAGACCAGCGTGGTGTTCGCCGCCCTGATCGGGATGATCTTCCTGCGGGAGAGCTTCGGCACCCGTCGCGTGGCCGCCTCGGTCCTGATCGCCGCGGGCATCATCATGATTGCCGTTTAACGGAACGGACCGCACGCGGCTGGCCCCGGCCGCTCACCAGCCCCTGGCCCCCCAGCGCCGGACTCAGCCCGCTCTGGCTCGCCCGCTCAGCCTGGCCCGGGCTCCCCCGACCAGCGTGCCCGGCGCATGTCCACGCCCGCCGGGCTGCCGTCCGCGGCACGGCGCAGCGGAGTGCGCTCCTCGCGGTAGCTTGCCAGTGCGTCATGCTCATGGCCGGCCAGCAGGGACCCGTTGGCATGCACGACGCGCCACCAGGCCACGCCGCCGCCCCACAGAGTCATCACCCGGCCGACCTGCCGTGGCCCGCCCTCGCCCAGGTACTCGGCGATGTCGCCGTAGGACATGACCTTGCCCGGCGGGATGGCCTCCACCACGTCCAGCACCCGCGCGGCGAAATCGCTCACGTGCTGCCCGGCATCTCGCCCGCGCTGTGCCTTCCCGCGGGCCTGTGCCTTCCCGCCGGTCTGTGCTTGCCCGCGGGCCGGCTCGGCGCTCTGGGCGCGCTGTCTTCCCTCGTCGCTGCGCTCCTCAGTCCAGGCAGCGCCGCGCCGCTCCGGGCCGCTCATGCGGGGCCCGTGCGGCCGGGGCCGCGGCCAGGCGGGCCGGCGTGTCGTCCGGCCGGGGGCCCGGGCCAGGGCAGCCGCGCAGAGAACCCGGACTGCGGGCCGGGCTCGCTGCTCCCGCCGTGCCCGGGGCCGGAACTGCCGGGTTCGCCGCCCGCGCCGCTGGCCCCACCGGCATAGTCCGTCTGGCCGCTGCCCGGCGCAGCCAGCCCCTGAGTGCCGGCGGCGTCCCAGCCGACGTACCCGCCGTGCGGCGCGCCGTCGTAGGCGGGCGTGTCCCGCACTGCGGCCAGCCGCCGCATGCAGAGCACGATGATCGTCAGGCACAGGGCTGTGAGCAGGCAGTACAGCACTAGCGCGACCACACCGCGCGGCTGCACCGGCGGGGCCGGGATGGCCGTCGGCCCGCCGCCGAAGTGGCTGCCGGACGCCACGGTGTGGACGGCCTGTCCGTGCGCCTCCAGCCGCCCCGCCGCCACCAGGGCGGCGCCGGCGTCGACCGTGCCGAAGCCAACCTGCCGGTCATAGCCGCCGGGCGGGCGGTGCCAGGCAGACCTGGTGATGGCGTCCACCACGTCGGCGCCTGGCAGCCGGGGATAACGCGACCGGACCAGCGCGGCCACGCCCGCGGTCAGCGCGCATGCCGGGCTAGTGCCGCTGACCAGCCAGTACTGCCCGTTGCGGCCGGCCGACGGGACGTTGACGCCCGGCGCGGCGACCTTGACCGACAGGTTGTCGCTGGAGAACGACGCAGGCTGGAAGTCCTGCCCGACCGCGGCCACACCGAGGACGCCGGGATAGTCGGCGGGGAAGGAGTAGGGCGCGCTAGCGCGGCCGGCCGCCCCGCCGTCGTTCCCGGAGTTGCCCGAGGATGCGACCACCACGACGTTGTGGCCGTAGGCATACTGCAGGGCCGCGCGCACCGCGCGGCTCGGCGCACCATAGCCGAGCGACATGCTGATCACGCCGGCCCTGTTCCGGACGGCGAACCTGATGGCCCGGGCGAGCTCGCGCTGCCCCCGGTTCAGCGACTGGCGCTGATAGGCGGCATAGCCGGGATCGGCCTTGTCAGTGATGACCCGGATGGAGAGGATCTTCGCGAGCGGTGCGACGCCGAGGATGCCGGCACCGTCACCATGCCCGTGCCCGGCGATCAGCGACGCCATCCAGGTACCGTGCACGCCCCAGTTCGGGTTGTCCGGCCCGGTGTGCACGCCCGTCAGATCCGGCCCCGTTCGTACCGAGCCGGTCAGGTCAGCGATGCCGCCGTCGACGCCGCTGTCGATCACGGCGACGGTCACCCCGGCGCCCCTGGTCTGCTCCCACGCCTGCGGGGCATTGACGTCGCTGAGCACCCAGGCCTGCTCGCTGCGGACGCTGTCGGCACGAGCGGGCGCGGCCCGCAGCAGCGCCGGCCCGCCGAGCAGAGCCGTGAGGGTCACCAGCGCAGCCGCCCCGGCCGTGCAGCGGCGCGTCGCCCTCCGGCCCGGGCGGTGCGCAGCGGGCCGGCCAGCCCGGCTCAGCATCCAGGCGCTCCCGGGCAGGTCGGGACGGGCGGCTCCTGGCCGAGGACGTTCTCCACGGCCTTGCCCAGCCCGTGATCCAGGCTGCTCATCTCGTACCGGAGATACGAATCAGCGGCGACATGCACTCGCGGCCGCCCGTCGGCATACCCGGCGGTTGCCAGGATCACGTACGGGCCCGCGTGCGCGTCCCACGACAGCTGGCGCTGGGCACTGCTGAAGTGCGCGGCAAGCGTCCCGGACACCGGAGCGGGGCGCACGCTGGCCGGCTGGCCGCCGTGCCGGTCGCTGATGAGCTGCTGCTCGGCCGCCGCGGCAGCTCTGCCGTCGCGCAGCACCGCGACGCCGACAGTGACGATCATGCTGCCCGTCGAGTCCACGTACGTGGCCCGCAGCAGCTCGGTGCAGCCATAGCGATCCAGGATCTGGACGGCGGCACGCCCCGCCCCGTGAGCGCAGCCTGCCTGGCGGGCCACGCCCAGTCGCCTGGCGGTCAGCGGCAGGCCCCGGGCCGGGGGGAACGCCGCGCCTGGCAGCGTGTAGCCGATGCCGGCCGGGAAGATGCGGCCCTCCGGCAGCGCCCGCCACCGCCGGGCCAGCTCCCAGGACTCGATCTGGTGCTGCTGAGCCAGGCTGAAATGACGCGGCCTGATCTGCGTGACCACGCCGAAGACCGAGACGGCCAGGCCGCACAGCGCCAGGATGAGCCCGGCCAGCGGCACCACCCGGCGGCTGCCCGGCGGCGGCGCTGCCGCCCGCTTCGGCGGCAGCGCAGGCCGGGACCCGTCACTGCTGTCGGGGCCGGGCTGCACTACCACACCGGAATCGTACGGCCTGAGCCGGCCGCGCGGGCTGCACCTGCGCCCGCTGTCGTCATTACCGGGGCCTTACCGGGCCGGTTCCGGCCCTGGCCGGCGCTAGTAGGTCGGCAGCGACGGATCCACCTGATTCACCCACGCGAGCACGCCGCCGCCGACGTGAACCGCGTCGGAGAAGCCGGCGTTCTTGACCACGGCCAGGCACTCGGCGCTGCGCGCGCCGCTCTTGCAGTGCAGCACGACCCGCTTGTCCTGGGGCAGCCGCTCCAGGGCCGCGCCGGTCAGGAACTGGTCCTTGGGGATCAGCGTGGCGCCCGGGATGGAGACGATCTCGTACTCGTTCGGCTCCCGCACGTCCACCAGGAAGATGTTGTCGCCGTCGTCCAGCATCCGCTTCAGCTCGGTCGCCGTGATGGTCGACCCGGAAGCGGCCTGCTGCGCATCGGCGGAGACCGTGCCGCAGAACGCCTCGTAGTCGATCAGGCCGGTGATCGTCGGGTTCTTCCCGCAGATCGCGCACTCGGGGTCCTTGCGGACGCGCACGCTGCGGTAGCTCATCTCCAGGGCGTCGTAAATCATCAGGCGCCCGACCAGCGGCTCGCCGATCCCGGTGATGACCTTGATTGCCTCGTTGACCTGGATCGACCCGATCGACGAGCACAGCACGCCCAGGACGCCGCCCTCGGCGCACGACGGGACCATGCCCGGCGGCGGCGGCTCGGGGTACAGGCACCGGTAGCAGGGGCCGTGCTCGGCCCAGAAGAGGGACGCCTGGCCGTCGAAGCGGTAGATCGAGCCCCAGACGTAGGGCTTGCCGAGCAGCACGCAGGCATCGTTGACCAGGTACCGGGTGGCAAAGTTGTCCGTACCGTCAATAATCAGGTCATACTGCTCGAAGATCTGCAGCGCATTGTCAGAGTCGAGCTGCTCCTCGTGCAGGACCACGGTCACGTACGGGTTGATCTCGGCGATGCTGTCGCGGGCCGACTGCGCCTTGGGCCGGCCGATATCGGACTGGCCGTGGATGACCTGGCGCTGCAAGTTGGACTCGTCCACCACGTCGAAATCGATGATGCCGAGGGTTCCGACTCCCGCTGCCGCCAGGTAGAGCAGGGCAGGCGCGCCCAGGCCACCCGCGCCGACGCAGAGCACCTTGGCATTCTTCAGCCGCTTCTGACCGGCCATGCCGACCTCGGGGATGATCAGGTGCCGCGAGTACCGCTTGACCTCATCAACGCTCAGGTCAGCGGCCGGCTCGACTAGTGGTGGCAGTGACACTGCGATTCTCCATCGCTATAGGCAACGTCAGTATGGGTGAACCAGCGCGGCGGCTCAGGCATTCCAGCACAGGTCATGCCCGGAATGTCACTGACGCGGGGTAGGACGGTGCCATGACGACGCCTCGCCCTCAGTTATCAGGACACCCCGCCAGCATGCCAGCCAGGCCGGCCCTGCATGAGCCGGACCCGCTCAGGCCGGGCCTGCACGAGCCGGACCTGCACGAGCCCGGCGGGTACCCGGCCAGGGTGCCGGTCCTGCCGCCGTTTCCGCGTCAGCCGGCCCGGCTGCGCCCGCTGCCTGATGTGGTCGCCGTCCGCCGGATGCCGCTGCCCGACTCGGCTCCGCCCTACGACGACCAGCCGGCAGGCTGCCGGCCTGCCAGCTCCAGGGCAGCGGAGCCCCGGCCGTCCAGGGCCGCGCAGGCCGGCCCGCGGCCAGACCCGCCCGAGCGGGCCCGCCGGGAGCGCCCTGGCCGGCCGCAAGCGAGACCTGACCAGGTCGCTCCGGAGCAGGCCGGGGCACAGCACGTCGCACCCGACGGCGCCGGGCCAGAGCAGGCCAGGACGGAGCAGGCCGGGCCAGAGGGGGCGAGGCCGCGGGCCGG
>DASUBV010000393.1:0-2523 GCA_035763085.1 Streptosporangiaceae bacterium
GAGGCGCTCCGGGCACTCGGCATGGAGCTGGCCCGAGTCGCCCCGTCGACCAGCGGCACCCTGTTCGCCCGCGGCCTGCTCCAGGCCAGCCGCGCCGCCGCAGCCGGGACCGGCGCGGTTTCTGCGGCCGGGTCGGGCGTCAGCGGCGGCGCGGGCAGCTCAGCCGAAGGCGAGGCGGGCGCCGAAGCCGGGCCATCCCAGATTGCACTGGCGGCGACGCTGGTTCTGGCCGCGATCGAGGGCATTCAGAAGGCGGGCAAGGCCCAGCCCGGCGACCGGACCATGCTCGACGCCCTGGTCCCGGCCACCCAGGCCCTCCAGGAGGCGGCGGCGCGCGGTGACTCGCCACAGGCCGCCGCGGCGGCAGCAGCCCAGGCCGCGCGGGAAGGCGCGGAGGCGACGAAAGACCTGGAGCCGAAGGTCGGCCGGGCCAGCTGGATCGCCGAGCGAGCCATGGGCAACGTCGACGCCGGCGCCCGTGCGATCGCCGTCATCGCCACCGCCGTAGCCGCCGCCCTCGCCTGACCGGATCAGCCTCAGCATCCGCAGCCCGGAGCTGGCCTGAGTACCGTCGCGCCGGCCAAGCGGCCTGAGTTCTCAGGGGTCACGCTATTGCCCTGGGTCACATGCGCACGTACCGTAACGATCAGCCCACATGCTGGGTTACCAGCGGAATTGGGTTGCCAGCGGATGCCGCCTCCGACGCGGGAGTGGCGTCGAGGCTGGCGGCTCCGGGTGGGGCGGCCTCTGGGTGCGGCGGCGCGGTCGGGAGGGGTCAGATGGCGGAGCAGGCCACAGCGCAGGCGGCAGCGGACCCGGTGCTGAAGCGCAACCTTCATGTGTGGGAAGCGATCGGCCTGTCGGTCGGCGCGATGTCACCGGCACTAGCGATGTCCTTCTCCGGGCCCGGCGTAGCCGGGCTGGTGGGCCGCGGGGCGGCCCTGTCGTTCGTGTTCGCCAGCGTGACCTGCTGCCTGATCGGCTACGGCTATGTGCTGCTGACCCGCAAGTACAACCACGCCGGGTCGATCTACGGCTTCGTCGGCGCCTCGCTCGGGCCGCGGCTTGGCGTGTTCTCCGGCTGGGCCATGTCACTGATGTACTTCGTGTTCGTGCCAGCCTCGGCGGCCGCATCCGGGTACTTCCTGGGCGGCGTGCTGGACGACATCGGCTGGTGGCACAACCCTGACTGGATCTGGCTGGCGCTGCCGATCACGCTGATCCTGTGGGCGTTCGCGGCCGGGCTGATCAAGCGGTCGACGCGGGCGCTGCTGTACATCGAGGCCGTCACGGTGACGCTGATCCTGGTGCTGATGGTGTTCATCGTGGTCAAGGTCGGCCAGGGGCACGGGCTGAACGGCGGCACGCTGACCGGGAGCATCTTCACCCTGCCGTCGGGCGTGAACCTGCACGCGCTGATCCTGGGCTCGGTGTTCGGGTTCCTGGCGTTCGCCGGGTTCGAGGGCGCTGGCGCGCTGGGCGAGGAGGCGGAGAACCCGCAGCGGGCGATCCCCCGCGCGATCGGCTCGTCGGTGCTCGCGCTGGCCGTGTTCTACATCGCGTGCATCGCGGTGCAGTCGCTCGGGTTCGGGGCCACCACGGCCGGCTCCAGCTCGTTCGCCAGCTCGTCGGGGCCGCTGTTCCAGCTGGCCGGGGTGTACGTGGGCGACCCGATGCGCAACCTGATCGAGCTGGGCGCGGCGTTCAGCGCCTTCGGCGCCGGGCTCGGCGCGGCGGTGGCCGGGGCGCGGCTGATCTACGGGATGGCCAGGGACGGCGCGCCGCGCTCGCCGCTCGCACGGGTGTCGGCGAAGTCGGGAGCGCCGCGGCCGGCCGTGCTGCTGGTCATGGGCGCCGACGTGGTCTGCCTGATCATCCTGCGGATCCTCGGCGCGACCGGCCTGGAGGTCTGGCAGTACCTGGGGACGCTCGGCACGCTGGCCATCCTGGTCGGCTACGGCCTGGTCAACGCCGGCGCGACGCGCGCGGTCTTCGACTCCAGCCTGGGCGTGGCCCGGTGGCGCGGCGTGCTGCCGGCCATCGCGGTGATCCTGTGTGCCTACGTGCTGTACGCGAACGTCTACCCGGCCCCGGCAGCGCCCTTCAACCTCTTCCCGTACATCCTGATCGGCTGGCTGGTGGTCGGCGCCGCGGTGATCCTGGCGACGCCCGCGCTGGTCCAGCGGGTCGGGCTCGGCCTGGCCACCGACCTCGACCTGCCCGCCGGCCGGGTAGCAGCGGAGGCGCTGCCTTCTGACTCAGGCCTCCCGCCATCGGCGCCGGCCGACTGATCCAGCGCGGGGAATGCGCAGCGAAGAGGCGACTAGCGGGGACCGTACTCGCCTGGCCGCCGCTGGGCGGCGGCGAAGGCCATCAGCTCTTCCTCTTCCCGCTCAGCGGCGTCCAGGTCCTGGCCGGCCGCGGCCGCCTGGCACAGCTTGGTGAGCATGCCGAGCCGCAGGCTGGACCCGCCCGGCAGCGCGGTGGCCTTGCCCTCGATCTGGAAGAAGGGCTCGGCCCGCC